>QIJL01000125.1 GCA_003232435.1 Flavobacteriales bacterium
CGTTTAGGTATCAAGGTGTGGATTATGAAAGGTGAAGTTTACGGTAAACGAGAGCTAAACCCATTGGTCGGGATGCAAAAAGGCCAATCAGGTAAAGGAGGCAAGCAAGACGGAGGCAGAAAACAACCGCGTCGTAGAAAGTAATTTTTAAAGCAACAGCGAAATGTTACAACCGAAGAGAACGAAGTTCAGGAAAATGCAGAAGGGACGTATGAAAGGTAACTCCGGTAGGGGTCATCAGCTTTCAAACGGTATGTTCGGCATTAAATCCTTGGATTCATCTTTCTTGACTTCGCGTCAAATAGAAGCAGCCCGTATCGCGGCCACCAGATATATGAAAAGAGAAGGTCAACTTTGGATAAAAATTTTTCCGGACAAGCCCATTACCAAAAAACCATTGGAAGTACGTATGGGTAAAGGTAAAGGTGCTCCCGAATATTTTGTAGCTGTTGTAAAGCCGGGAAGAATAATGTTCGAAGTTGCTGGTGTACCAATTGATATTGCAAAAGAGGCCCTAAGATTGGCAGCACAAAAGTTACCTGTTAAAACGAAATTTATTGTTGCTAGGGATTATTCGATCCAAGATTAATTTTGAATTGAGATGAAACAATCAGAGATAAAAGAAATGTCGGTCGAGGGACTAAGGAAACAGCATTCTGATTTGAAGTTGGCCCACTCGGTAACTCCTTTGGAGAATCCACTTCAAATTAAACAGGCAAGAAGAACTGTGGCTAGATTGGCAACGGAATTAACTAAAAGGGAAAACCAATAATTGGTTCTGCTTTATGGAAAAAAGAAACTTAAGAAAAGAAAGAATAGGCGTCGTAACTAGTGATAAGATGGAGAAATCCATCGTAGTAGCCGAGGTCAAGAGGGTAAAGCACCCAATGTACGGTAAGTTCGTATTGCGCACAAAGAAATATGTGGCGCACGATGAAACGAACGATTGTAAAGAAGGTGATACCGTAAAAATTATGGAAACCCGACCTATAAGCAAGAACAAATGCTGGAGGTTAGTTGAAATTTTGGAAAGAGCTAAATAATTATGTTACAGCAAGAATCAAGATTAAAGGTAGCGGACAACACAGGAGCGAAAGAGGTTTTGACCATTCGCGTTCTTGGGGGCACCAAAAGAAGGTATGCTTCGATCGGTGATAAAATTGTTGTTACCGTAAAGGAGGCAACTCCGAACGGGGGAATCAAAAAAGGAGCCGTTTCTACCGCAGTAGTGGTTAGAACAAAAAAAGAGGTCAGAAGACCCGATGGTTCTTATATAAGATTCGACGACAATGCTTGTGTATTGTTGGATCCTACTGGTGAGATGAGAGGTACACGTGTTTTCGGACCGGTTGCCAGAGAGCTTCGAGACAAGCAGTTCATGAAGATCGTATCATTGGCTCCCGAGGTACTTTAGGATTAAGAAAAAAGAGAATAGACAATAGAAAAAAAGAGACATAAGATTCAAGAAGCGAGAGACAGGGCTTCAAAAATTGTACTTGACACTTGAATTTGAACTTGAATAAGATGAAATTAAAAATAAAGACTGGAGACAACGTTAGAATCATTGCCGGAGACCATAAAGGTACCGAAGGCAAGGTAATGAGTGTCGACAAGGCCAAGAACAAGGCCATTGTTGAAGGTGCCAATATGGTGTCGAAGCATGAGAAGCCAAGTGCAAAGAATCCTCAGGGAGGCATAGTAAAGAAAGAAGCATCTATCCATATTTCGAACTTATCATTGATTGATAAATCGGGTAGTGCCACGAGAGTAGGGTATGAGATGCAGGATGGTAAAAAAGTCCGTGTGTCCAAGAAATCGAAAGAAGTAATTTAATTATGGCTTACGTAGCAAGATTAAAGAAAGAATATACCGAGCGAATCGTTGGTTCGCTTAAAGAGGAGTTTAGCTATAGCAACGTGATGCAAGTTCCAAAATTGCAAAAAATAGTTGTTAGCCGTGGTATTGGTGCAGCCGTTGCAGATAAGAAGTTAATCGACCATGCGGTTGAAGAACTCAGTAATATTACTGGTCAACGAGCAATAGCAACTGTTTCCAAAAAGGATGTTGCCGCATTCAAATTGCGTAAAGGCATGCCAATAGGGGCCAAGGTTACTTTGAGAGGTGAGCGCATGTATGAGTTTTTGGACCGATTGGTCACTAGTGCATTACCGCGCGTAAGGGATTTTCAAGGAATCAAGGCAAATGGCTTTGATGGCCGAGGAAATTATAGTCTTGGCGTGATCGAACAGATTATTTTTCCAGAGATCAATATCGACAAGATCAATAGGATTAACGGAATGGACATAACTTTTGTAACCTCGGCAAATACCGATAAGGAAGCAAAATCATTATTAACCGAATTGGGATTACCTTTTAAAAAGAAATAATATGGCTAAGGAGTCAATGAAGGCCCGTGAAAGAAAAAGGGCAAAAACGGTAGCAATATATGCTGAAAAAAGGAAAGCTTTGAAAGAAGCCGGAGACTATGAAGCATTGCAAAAGTTGCCAAGAAACGCTTCTCCAGTGCGCATGCGAAATAGATGCAAGTTGACCGGAAGACCAAGAGGTTACATGAGAACTTTTGGTATTTCGAGGGTGATGTTCCGTGAAATGGCGAACAAAGGTTTGATTCCCGGGGTGAGAAAAGCCAGTTGGTAAAAAAGAATTACGATCGTAGAATTACGAGTGACGATATAATTAAAATATCAAGAAATCCAAAATCGTAAATCGTAAATCTAAAATCTAAAATCTAAAAATATGGTTACAGATACTATAGCAGATTATTTGACAAGGGTTCGCAATGCGAGTAGAGCCGGTCATAGAGTGGTCGAGATTCCTGCATCCAATGTTAAGAAGGAAATAACCAAAATATTGTTCGATCAAGGCTACATTTTGAGCTATAAGTTCGAAGAAGATAAGATTCAAGGAAACATCAAAATTGCCTTGAAGTATGACAAGTTTACAAAAGAGCCTGTGATTAAAAAGTTACAGCGTGTTAGTAAACCCGGTCTTCGTAAGTATGCTGGTTCTGAAGATTTGCCAAGAGTCTTGAACGGTTTAGGTGTTGCGATTGTCTCCACCTCTCACGGGGTAATGACAAGCAAACAGGCCAAAGAAGACAATGTAGGTGGTGAAGTACTGTGCTACATATATTAAAAAATTGAGTACAAAGTAATGAGTATAAAGTACAGAGTATATTGTTAGCGGCTTTTTTGAAAAGCAAACTACTAATTACTAACTACTAAATACTAAATACTATAAAAGAATGTCTAGAATAGGTAATAATCCAGTAGCGATCCCAGAGGGAGTTACCGTCGAGGTAAAGGAAGGCGAGATTTCCGTAAAAGGAAAGTTAGGAGAACTTATGCAAGAGTTTTCGGCGGTCGAAGTGAAGGTAGAAGACGAGCAGGTTTGGATAACCCGTCCATCCGATTCAAAGGAGCATAAGGCGAAACACGGTCTTTATCGATCTTTGGTTTTCAACATGCTGGAAGGCGTTTCTAAAGGATGGACGAAAGAGTTGGAATTGGTAGGTGTAGGTTATAGAGCTAACAATCAGGGACAGAGATTGGATCTTGCGCTAGGCTTTTCGCATAACATAGTTTTGGAAATTGCTCCAGAAGTCAAAATCGAGACTATTTCCGAAAAAGGAAAAAACTCGATTGTAAAGCTGACTTCTCACGACAAGCAGTTGGTGGGTCAAGTAGCCGCCAAAATAAGATCATTCCGTAAGCCGGAGCCATATAAAGGAAAAGGTATCAAGTTCGTTGGAGAACAATTAAGAAGAAAAGCTGGTAAGTCAGCATAAAAAAAGTTACGGATTAAGATTTTAGATGTACGACCAGAGATTGTAAATCAAGAATCAAAAATCGTAAATCAGAAATCGTAAATCAAAAATGGGATTATCAACCTCTGAAAGAAAACTCAGAATACGAAGAAGAATAAGAAAAGTTTCTGTCGGAACTGCTGAAAGACCACGTCTTTCTGTTTTTCGAAGCAACAGTGCCATCTATGCTCAGGTAATTGACGATACTAGTGGTGTTACATTGGCCACAGCGTCTTCTCGAGACAAAGACCTGGCCAAGGCCAAAGGCACCAAAAGTGAAGTAGCTGCAATGGTCGGTAAGGCAATTGCAGAGAAAGCGAATAAGGCAGGTATTGATAAAGTAGCTTTTGATAGAGGAGGAAACCTTTATCACGGCCGTGTGAAATCATTGGCCGAAGGTGCAAGGGAAGCAGGACTTAAATTTTAAAGAATATATGTACCAGAAATACAAAAACGTAGAAACCGTTAAGCCAGGAGGTCTAGATTTAAAAGATAAATTGGTCGGTGTTCAAAGGGTTACCAAAGTTACAAAAGGTGGACGTGCCTTCGGTTTTTCGGCAATTGTTGTTGTTGGAGATGAGAACGGTGTTGTAGGTCACGGTCTTGGTAAATCGAAAGAAGTTGCTACCGCAATTGCGAAGGCAATCGAAGATGCCAAGAAGAACTTGATTCGTATTCCTTTGAATAAAGGAACGGTACCGCACGAGCAGAAAGGCAAATATGGAGGAGCAAGGGTTTTCTTCAAACCAGCTTCTCAGGGTACAGGAGTAATTGCCGGCGGAGCAGTAAGAGCGGTGTTGGAGTCAGTTGGAGTGCAAGATGTACTTTCAAAGTCTCAAGGATCATCGAATCCTCACAATGTTGTTAAGGCTACATTCGATGCTTTGTTGCAGTTGAGAGATGCAGGTACCATTGCGAAACAGAGAAATGTTTCTTTGGAAAAAGTTTTTAAAGGATAAAATAGAGTACAAAGTACCGAGTATAAAGTATTGAGTAGTTGATTTTTGACTTATTGGAGGATTATACTAACTACTAGATACTAATTACTAAATACTAAAAAATGGCTAAGATTAAAGTAAAGCAGGTAAAAAGCGGTATCAAAAGACCTCAAAACCAAAAACGGACACTTGAGGCACTCGGATTGCGAAAAATAGGCCAAGTAGTGGAGCACGAAGACACTCCAAGTATTCTTGGTATGATCGATACAGTTAAACATTTGGTTTCCACGGAAGCCTAAGATATAGAAGTCAATGGATTTAAATAATCTAAAACCTGCAGAGGGTTCTACCAACAGAGCTGGAAAGCGAGTAGGAAGAGGACAAGGTTCTGGTAAAGGAGGAACCGCTACTAGAGGACACAAGGGTGCCAAATCTAGATCTGGTTATTCAAAGAAAATCGGATTTGAAGGCGGGCAAATGCCATTACAACGTCGTGTGCCTAAATTCGGCTTTACCAACATAAACCGTAAAGAATACAAGGGGATCAACCTTGATAAATTGCAAGAACTAGTTGACAAGAAAGTAGCAAAGGATACAATCACTTTAGAAACCTTGATTGAAAACAGGTTGGCACGTAAGAACGATTTGGTAAAAATATTAGGAGGTGGTGAATTGAAAGCTTCCTTAAAAGTTTCAGTACATAAGTTTACTGCTACCGCAAAAGCGGCAATTGAAAAGGCTGGTGGAGAAGCAATAAGTTTATAAGCATACCCAAACCATGAAGAAATTTTTCGAGACCATATCCAACATTTGGAAGATTGAAGAGCTAAGGAACAGGATTATCATCACCCTTGGCCTTCTTTTGGCATACCGTTTTGGCTGCCAAATAGTACTTCCCGGTATCGACTCGAGTCAATTGGGAGGATTGGTCGATGAAACGAATCAAGGTATTTTTGGCCTCTTAAATGCTTTTACAGGTGGGGCCTTCGCAAATGCTTCGATTTTTGCATTGGGTATTATGCCATATATATCGGCATCGATCGTGGTGCAGTTGATGAGTATCGCGATTCCATATTTACAGAAATTGGATAAAGAGGGTGAAAGCGGACGAAAGACAAAGAATCAGATTACTAGATGGCTGACTATCGGTATTTGTATCGTTCAGGCTCCAACTTATTTGTTCGGTCTTTCGGCTTTTGGAGTACCTGATTCAGCTTTCTTAATGGGTCGTGGTCTGGATTTCATGATCCCCGCCGTAATCATTCTGGTAACAGGTTGTGTGTTCGCTATGTGGTTGGGCGAGAAAATTTCGGACAAGGGTATCGGTAATGGTATATCCCTATTGATTATGATAGGAATTATCGCGACGATGCCACAGTCGTTTGTTCAGGAGGCAATTTCGCGCTGGACAGGCACAGGTGGGCCTATGATGATACTGTTTGAAGTAATTCTTTGGTTCTTGGTGATTTTGGCCAGTGTACTTTTGGTAATGGCGATGCGCCAGATTCCGGTACAGTATGCAAGAAGAACTGCTTCGGGTGGTTATGAAAAGAACACAATGGGCTCTAGACAATATATTCCTTTAAAACTTAATGCTTCAGGGGTAATGCCTATCATCTTTGCGCAGGCGATTATGTTTGTACCGAGTATGGTCGGTGGTATGTTTAACGAGACTACGGTCGGTCAATGGATCGAAGTTCAATTCGCTGACATTTTTGGCTTGGCCTATAATCTTTTATTCGCTTTATTGATTATCGTTTTCACCTTTTTCTATACGGCCATTACCGTACCAACGAACAAGATGGCCGATGATTTAAAGAGAAGCGGTGGATTTATTCCAGGCATTCGCCCAGGAAAGGAAACAGGTGATTATTTAGATAAGATTATGTCATTGATCACCTTACCAGGTTCGATATTTTTAGCGTTGTTGGCAGTATTGCCCGCAGTAGTGGTAAAATTAATGGACGTTCAAGCAGGATGGGCATTGTTCTATGGAGGTACATCACTGTTGATTATGGTTGGTGTTGCCATAGATACGGTGCAGCAGGTAAATGCTTATTTGTTGAATAGACATTACGATGGATTGATGAAAGCAGGAAAAAACAGAAAAGTAGCTTAAATGAGACGGTAGTGGGTAGTCGCTAGACGGTAGATAAATATCTCTGGAAGGATTCTAGTAATCCCTCTAACGTCTAAAGACTAAAGACTAAGTCTAATGACTAAATAATATGGCTAAACAAGCACCCATAGAACAAGATGGAAGTATTATCGAAGCATTGTCGAATGCGATGTTTCGAGTGGAATTGGAGAATGGCCATGTAGTTACGGCCCACATTTCAGGTAAAATGCGCATGCACTATATCAAATTGCTTCCTGGAGACAAAGTAAAGCTTGAAATGAGCCCCTATGATTTGACAAAGGCTAGAATTACTTATAGATATTAATGGGTAAAAACACTAATTACAAGAATAGTCGGGAATCAGTGGCAACAATAAAATACGCGAATTGTAAGAGATTGAAGAACATAGAAATATAGAGAATAGAACATAGAGGATAGACAAAAAAGTCTTTGTTCTTTTATCTCTCTTCTCTCTTCTCTCTTCTTATAAGAATGGTTCTGAACAAAACAATATTGAAGATTAGCTTTTAAGGTAAAATATCAGGAAGATGAAAGTAAGAGCATCCATAAAGAAAAGAAGTGCCGAGTGCAAAATTGTACGCAGAAAAGGCAGATTGTACGTGATCAACAAAAAGAATCCTAGATTTAAACAAAGACAAGGGTAAATTAGATGTTAGTAATTAGATGTTAGACGTTAGAAAAGTTAAATATTCTAAAAAAACTTTCTCAACAGTAGCCACTATCAACTAAAGACTAACCACTAAAGACTAAATTAATATGGCAAGAATTGCAGGTATAGATATACCCAAACAGAAGCGTGGCGTAATCGCCCTTACCTATATTTTCGGTATCGGAAAAAGTAGGGCTAAAGAAATCTTAGGTAACGCCAAAGTAAGTGAGGATACAAAAGTGTCTGATTGGAATGATGAGGAAATCGGGCGTATTCGTGATGCCGTTTCTTCTTTCACCATTGAAGGTGAGCTCCGTTCAGAAACTCAAATCAACATAAAGCGATTGATGGATATTGGTTGCTATCGTGGTATTCGTCATAGATCAGGTCTTCCATTGCGAGGTCAACGTACTAAGAACAATTCTAGAACGAGAAAAGGAAAACGAAAAACGGTAGCCAACAAGAAGAAGGCGACTAAATAAAATTAAGACGTTAGTCTGTAGTTGTTAGAAGATAGGCCAATAATTTGAAAGGGTCGAATAGTATTCTGCTAAAGACTAAAGACTAAAGACTAAAGACTAAAGAAATGGCAAAAGCAAATACTAAAACATCAAAGAAGCGCAAAGTTATCGTCGATAGCGTTGGCGAGGCACACGTCACAGCTTCTTTCAATAATATCATAATTTCTTTGACCAATAAAAAAGGAGACGTCATTTCTTGGTCTTCAGCAGGTAAGATGGGTTTCAGGGGTTCTAAGAAGAATACGCCCTATGCTGCTCAAGTTGCTGCTGAAGATTGTGCAAAGGTAGCACAAGATGCAGGTCTTAAAAAAGTCAAAGTTTACGTTAAAGGACCAGGTAATGGTCGTGAGTCTGCGATACGTACACTTCATAATTCAGGAATCGAAGTAACTGAGATCATAGATGTTACTCCAATGCCACATAACGGGTGCAGGCCCCCTAAGAGAAGAAGAGTTTAAAAGAAAATACTAATAATTCATTCACAGGGGTGTATGACGATTATCGAAGGATAAGCCTTAATTCATAATCACACCTCAAATAAATAGAAGATGGCAAGATATACAGGACCAAAAAGTAAAATCGCGCGTAAGTTTGGCGAAGCGATTTTCGGGGACGATAAGTCCTTTGAAAAGAAAAATTACCCTCCAGGGCAGCACGGTAACAATCGTCGTCGTGGCAAGAAATCGGAATATGCTGTCCAGTTGATGGAGAAGCAAAAAGCCAAGTATACCTATGGTATTCTTGAGCGCCAGTTTAGAAATATATTCGCCAGTGCGAAAAGAAAAGAAGGTGTAACCGGTGAAATTTTGCTCCAGTTATGCGAATGTCGCCTAGACAATGTAGTGTACCGAATGGGTATCTCAAGCTCTAGAAGAGGCGCAAGACAATTGGTTTCGCATAGACATATCACGGTAAACGGTGAATTGGTGAATATTCCATCTTACTCTTTAAAGCCTGGTGATATCGTCGGGGTACGTGAGAAATCAAAATCGGTTCAAGCAATTCAAGATGCACTTTCTGCAAACAGCAGCGTGTACGAATGGATAACTTGGAATTCGGAAAAAATGGAAGGTACTTTTGTAACCGTTCCAGAAAGAATGCAAATTCCTGAGAATATCAAGGAACAATTAATCGTCGAGCTTTACTCTAAATAATTAACAAGAACACTGATTCATATGGCATTATTTAATTTTCAGAAACCCGATAAAGTAATAATGATCGATTCTTCAGATTTCGAAGGGAAATTTGAGTTTCGTCCGTTAGAACCTGGTTATGGATTGACCGTCGGTAACGCATTAAGAAGGGTATTGCTTTCAGCTTTAGAAGGCCACGCCATTACATCTGTCAGAATTGACAATGTTGAACACGAGTTCTCAGTAATTTCCGGTGTTGTTGAAGACGTTACCGAGATTATTTTGAACTTGAAACAAGTTCGTTTCAAGAAACAAATTGAAGATTCTGAAGCTGAAACTGTTGCTATTTCCGTTAGCGGAAAAAACCAATTGACCGCTGGAGATTTTCAGAAGTTTATTTCTGGATACCAGGTATTGAACCCAGACCTTGTTATCTGTAACATGGATTCAAAGATAAGTATCAATATGGAGATCGTTATTGACAAGGGTAG
>QIJL01000343.1 GCA_003232435.1 Flavobacteriales bacterium
TTCTTTGAAAAAATTGTCATTCCGAACGTTATTGAAATCAAAATATTTTTTGATTGAAAATACCTAAGCGTAGCTTATGAGGAGGAATCTCAACCTGTCGGGATTTCTCGTCGCCCATACTTCGCCCTATCGAAATGACAGATCAATGATTTTCACCGTTTTACTTAATGCACCATCTAGATTATTAATCGAACTCAGGTTACTAAGAATTTGAAAGCCGAAATGTTTAGAACATTTCGGCTTTTTTGTTGCTTTAAGTATGTTTTTTAAATGGCCACGGCCCCTTTTATATGCGGATGCGGATTGTAATCGACCAAGGAAAAATCCTCGAATTTAAAATCGAAGATGTCCTTTACATCAAGATTCAATACCATTTTAGGAAGAGGCCTAGGTTCTCGGCTCATTTGCAATTCGACCTGCTCCATATGATTGTTGTAAATATGGGCATCGCCAAAAGTGTGTATAAATTCCCCGGCTTCATAACCACAGACCTGTGCCATCATCATTGTAAACAAGGCATAGGAAGCAATGTTGAAGGGCACGCCCAAAAAGATATCGGCACTTCTTTGATATAACTGAAGTGATAATCTAGGTCGGCCACTGAGCGAAGCCGAAGTGGGAGGGGATACATAAAACTGAAAAAAGGCATGGCAGGGGGGAAGAGCCGCTTTTCCGTTTGAAACATTTTCGGAAAATGATCTTGAAGTATCCGGTAGCACGCTCGGGTTCCATGCAGAAACGAGCATTCGTCTGCTATTCGGATTATTTTTTAAGGATTGTATGACTTCTTTGATCTGGTCGATTTCATCGTTGTTCCAATTACGCCATTGGTGTCCGTAGACAGGGCCAAGATCTCCATTTTCATCGGCCCATTCGTTCCAGATGCGAACTCCGTTTTCTTGAAGGTAATTGACATTGGTATCTCCCTTTAAAAACCAAAGCAATTCATAAATAATCGACTTCAAATGCAGCTTTTTGGTCGTAACCATAGGGAAACCTTCGCTGAGGTCGAAACGCATTTGGTGTCCGAACACACTTAGTGTTCCAGTTCCGGTCCGATCACCTTTTTGGTTGCCGTTTTCGAGTACGTGTTTTAATAAGTCGTGGTATTGCTTCATAGTAAAACAAAGGTAAAAGGTAAAGGGTAAAAGGTCAAAAGGTTAATGCGCTTGTTTATTATATTTTATTAACCAAGGATCATCCCTGCAATGGTAGCCGATAAAAGAGAAGCAATCGACCCACCCAAAACAGCTCGCATTCCAAATTCTGAAAGTACTTTTCGTTGACCGGGAGCCAAGGATCCAATACCTCCGATTTGTATACCGATCGAGGCAAAGTTTGCAAATCCGCAAAGCATATAAGTCGCCATGATTACAGATTTATTATATGAAAAATGGGTAGAGCTTGCCATGTTTTTGAGCTCAGACAATTGAATGTAACCAATAAATTCACTGGCGGCCAATTTGATTCCTAGAAGTTGCCCCATGAGCATAATATCTTCATTGGCTACACCAATGAGCCACATGAGTGGTGCAAAAACCGTCCCTAAAATTGCTTCGAGTGAAAGTTGGTCGTACATGCTGTTTTCTGCAATCCAAGAGTTAAGGCTTGACCAATCGCCGATCCAACCGAATATACCGTTGAACATTGCAATAAAGGCCACAAATACAAGTAGCATTGCACCAACATTTACCGCCAATTTCAATCCTTCGGTCGTGCCTTTTGCAATGGCATCGAGAAAGTTTGTGCCAATTTTTTCGGAGGAGACTTGCACATCGGTATTGACCGCTTCAGTTTGGGGATAAAGTATTTTAGAAACTACAATAGCTCCAGGCGCGGCCATTACGGAAGCGGCCAAAAGGTGCTTTGCAAATTGTATGCGAAGCACAGGATCGTCACCACCCAAAAATCCGATGTAGGCAGCCAGGACCGCGCCCGCAACGGTCGCCATTCCGCCGATCATAACAAGCAAGATTTCTGACTTGTTCATCTTTTCGAGGTAAGGCTTTATCAATAGCGGGGCTTCCGTTTGGCCCAAAAAGATATTTCCGGCAATACTGAGACTTTCCGCCCCGGAAATTCCCAATGCTTTTGACAAAAGCCATGCGAGGCCTTTAATTACTTTTTGAATTATCCCCAGATAAAATAAAACCGAGGTCAGGGCTGAAAAGAAAATGATGGTGGGAAGAACTTGAAAAGCAAAAATATATCCGAAGGTATTCATGTCAGCTACCAACCCTTCAAAGAGAAATTGGCTTCCTGCCCTTGTAAAATCCAAAATGCTGACAAATACTTCGCCTATCTTTTCAAAAATTATTTTGATAAAAGGAACCTTCAAAACACCAATGGCGATTAAAAGCTGTATTGAGAGTCCGATGCCCACCGTTCGCCAATTAATAGCCTTACGGTTCGAACTAAAGAGAAAGGAAATTAAGATGAGAACGGCCATTCCCAGTATACCTCGCCAAAGACTATTTATCGTAAACCCTTGATTAGGAATTATTTCCGCGCCAGAAACATCGTTAAGCGTCATTGAATCAACGACGGCATTTATATTTTCAGAAACTTGTATTTCTTGTGCTAGGGAAGGAAAAAGAACGAAAAAAGCAATTAGAAAAAGCCAATAATAGGATTTCATAATGCTTTAGGGTCGGTTAGTTTCGTTTCGAGATTTCGTCTCTCAATTTTGCGGCTTTTTCATAATCTTCGTTGGCCACGGCCTTGTCTAATTCTTTGTTGAGTTCTTCAATGGTAAGTTCTGAATATCCGCTTGTAGCACCTGTATCGATTTCAACGGTCTCGCTTTCTTGGAGAATTTCGTCCACAACAATGCTATCATCATCTTCATCTTTGTCTTTATCCTTCGAAGAAAACTTCAGATAGATTCCGGCTTTGTCAAGAATAGTCTTGTATGTAAAAATGGGCGCATCGAATCGCAAGGCCAAGGCAATTGCGTCACTTGTTCTCGCGTCGACAATCTCCTCGATTTTTTCCCGTTCGCAGATGATACTTGAATAAAATACCCCATCGACCAATTTATGGATGATTACCTGTTTGACGACAATATCAAATCGATCGGAGAAATTCTTAAAAAGATCATGCGTTAATGGTCTGGGGGGCTTAATTTCCTTTTCAAGGGCTATGGCAATCGACTGCGCTTCAAAAGCACCGATTACAATGGGCAACTTACGGTCGCCATCGACCTCATTCAAAATAAGGGCATAGGCACCATTTTGTGTTTGACTGTATGATATTCCCTTGATTTTTAACCGGACTAGACTCATAACTTCCTCAAAGTAAAAGGCATTAAACCCCATCCGCCAATTGGCGGACTGGGCCCATTAATAGGAATCGTCCGCCAAAGGCGGACAAGGCATTAAACCCAGACCCCGCTGAAAAAGCGGGGTTAGTTCAACTAATGATTTTGAGTTCGTCCGCCTTTGGCGGACTCCTCAAAATCGAGTTTCACTAATAAAAAAAGCTGTTTAAATATAGGGCGTACCGTGTATTTAAACAGCCCTCTTACGGCCGCAAATTAATAAAATTTAGGCGTTCTGAGCTTTAAAATCCTTTAATTTTTGAATGAGTTGCGGTACAACTTCAAAGGCATCTCCCACGATCCCGTAGTCGGCAGCCTTAAAAAACGGGGCTTCTTCATCGGTGTTGATAACCACTTTTACCTTTGAGGCGCTTACACCCGCTAAATGTTGAATCGCCCCCGATATACCGATAGCGATATATAAATTGCTGGCAACGGGCTTTCCGGTTTGGCCAACATGTTCACCGTGTGGCCTCCAACCCATATCTGAAACGGGTTTTGAGCAAGCGGTTGCGGCCCCTAAAACTTCTGCCAATTCTTCTATCATTCCCCAATTTTCAGGGCCTTTTAACCCTCTTCCGCCTGAAACGACGATATCGGCATCCGCAATGGTCACTTTGCCAACTGCTTTATCCACTTCCATCGATTTCACATTGAAATCGGCTTCACTTAACGAAGGACTGAAATCTTCCACCGCGGTCCTCGTGCCATTTTCATGAACTCCAAAGGCGTTATTCGAAACTCCGATTATCTTTACATCGGTGTTAATCTGTGTCTTGGCAAAACCTTTATTACTGAAAGTGGTACGTTTCACGACAAACGGACTTGTTCCTTCAGGGGCTGCAACGACATTTGGCACATAACCAGCTTTCAATTTGGCCGCTAAAATAGGGGCCAAAAATTTCGAGTTCGTACTTGAACTAACTATAATCACTTTTGCATCTTCCTTTTTTGCCACTTCCACAAGAGCATGTGCATAGGCCTTGGCATTGAAAGTCTTGAGCTTTTCGTCAGCGATATTCAAAACTTTTGAGATGCCGTAGGTTCCCAAACTTTCCCCTTCAGAGCAGTTAAAACTTACGGCGGTGGCCGAAGTTCCCATTTGGGAGGCAACGGCATTCGCATAAGAGGAGACTTCGAAGGTGTTTTTCTTAAAAGCTCCGTTTTCTGATTCTGTGTATACTAAAACACTCATATCCTTAAATTCTTTTGCTATAATTGTCTTTTACGTCTTTAATGAAATCCCAAACCCATTTTTTTTGGAATTTGGTGCTTGGGATTTGTCATTTATTTTTTAGATCACCTTTGCTTCGGTATGCAGCAAATTCACTAAATCGTCTACATTGTCGACCAATTTAACAGCTCCTTTTGCGGCTGGTTTTTCGAATTTAGTATCTTCAGTGGCCTTGGTCGCCTCTATTGGATCAACAACGGTCAAGGTTTTTTGCCGGGCCTGCATGATGCCCCGCATATTCGGAATACGCAAATCACTTTCTTGGACCAAACCTTTTTGTCCGCCTACCACTAGCGGTAAAGTTGTGCTCAGCTTTTCTTTTCCACCATCGATTTCACGTACCGCTGTAACGTTGTTTCCCTCGATTTCCAGGTTGATACAGGCATTCACAAAGTTCATGTCTAGAAGACTTGCCATTATGCCCGGTACCATTCCACCATTGTAATCAATGGATTCCCTTCCTCCAATTACCAAATCATAACCGCCATTTTTTACGACCTCTGCCAATTGACGGGCCACGAAATAGCCATCTGTCGGGTTTGCATCGATGCGAATCGCCTCATCTGCACCAATGGCAAGAGCTTTGCGCAGGGTGGGCTCAACGGATGCTTCCCCAACAGTCGCCACATGAACGATGGCTTCCTGTTTTTCTTTGAACCACATGGCACGTGTCAGTCCGAATTCATCGTTCGGGTTGATTATAAATTGCACCCCGTTGGTGTCGAACGTAGTATCTCCGTCGGTAAAATTGATTTTCGACGTGGTGTCCGGCACGTTACTAATGCAGACTAATATTTTCATAACGAAATATTTGTTTTAGGGTCTCTAAATTAGAATGCGAAGATAGGTATTAAAATCCTAAAAAGTTATGCATGCATAGTAAAATTCAGACTTAAATTTGCTTTATTTCGATGATTTTCTGAAGCATATTTTGCTATTTTTGTTTCCGCTTTATGGCGATTACAATTTTGATCAAAATAATATGAAGACACTACAATTTAGACAGGCCATTGCAGAAGCAATGTCGGAAGAGATGCGAAATGATGAAAGCATCTATTTGATGGGAGAGGAAGTTGCCGAATACAATGGCGCTTACAAGGCTTCAAAAGGAATGCTTGATGAATTCGGCCCTGAACGCGTTATCGACACCCCGATCTCTGAATTAGGATTTGCAGGTGTCGGGGTAGGATCTACAATGACCGGTAATCGACCGATTATAGAATTCATGACTTTTAATTTTGCTTTGGTAGGCATCGATCAGATTATAAATAATGCTGCAAAGATTCGGCAAATGTCCGGGGGGCAATTTCCATGCCCTATCGTATTTCGAGGGCCTACTGGCTCCGCTGGCCAATTGGCAGCGACACATTCACAGGCCTTCGAAAGTTGGTACGCCAATTGCCCCGGGCTTAAAGTGGTGGTGCCCTCAAACCCGGCCGATGCAAAAGGACTTCTGAAATCTTCCATACGTGACAACGACCCCGTAATTTTTATGGAATCTGAACAAATGTATGGCGATAAGGGAGAGGTTCCTGAAGGAGAGTTTACCATTCCGTTAGGAGTTGCGGATATAAAAAGGGAAGGATCCGATGTTACTATCGTATCCTTTGGAAAGATTATAAAAGAAGCCTACAAAGCTGCTGACGAACTTGAAAAAGATGGAATCAGTTGTGAAATCATCGATTTGAGAACTGTAAAACCTTTGGATTATGAGGCGGTTTTAAAATCGGTAAAGAAAACAAATCGTTTGGTAATTCTGGAGGAAGCTTGGCCGTTTGGCAATGTGGCCACCGAAATTACCTATCATGTTCAATCACATGCTTTCGACTATTTAGATGCCCCGATAGAGAAAATAAATACTGCGGATACACCCGCACCTTATTCCGCGGTTTTATTGGAAGAATGGCTACCCAACCACAATGATGTTATCAAGGCCGTTAAAAAAACGTTATATAAATAAGGTAAACGAATTCGTAAGGGTACTTTTGCTTCGCTGACAGAAAAGTCGGCGAAGCTTTTTTATTGGTACGCTAATTGATTAAATAGCTTCGAGAACAACCACTCGCATGAGAAAAATACTTTTCCCCATTATCTTTTTCATTTCCTTGTTTGCGTTTTCGCAAAGTAAGGTCGGCGGAATAGTCGTAGACAACCTTGGCGAACCAGTCGCCTTTGCGAACGTACTATTCAAGAATTCGACCGAAGGTACTATTACGAATGATAATGGTAGGTTTTATATGGAATCTGATAATACCTTTGAAACATTGATCGTTTCCTTTATCGGTTTTGAGACCCAAGAAATCACATTGGCCCAAAAGGTAACCTATGAGATGGAAATCAAACTCCAAGAATCGACCGAGCAATTAGATGAGGTCGTTTTGATTTCCGGGAAACAATCGAAAAAGAATAATCCCGCAGTAGAAATATTGAAGAAAATTTGGGCCAAGAAACGCGAAAACGGTATTCGAAAGTTCAAACAATACGCCTTCAGCAAATACGAGAAAGTAGAGTTCGATCTTAATACAATAGATAGCGCATTGATGAAACGCAAGATTTTCAAGGGGCTTGAATTCGTCTTCGCCGATCTTGATACTTCCCGGATTACGGGCAAGACATACCTTCCTATTTTCTTGAATGAAACCTTTTCAGAGGTCCACGGAGATAATTTGTTGAAAGAAGAAAAGGAAAAAATCCTGGGAAATAAAAACTCCGGTTTCGATAACAATCAGGCGATTATCGCTTTTGTCGCGGATCTTTATCAAGATTATGATATCTACGATAATTACCTGAAATTCTTTGATAAGAGCTTTACCAGTCCCTTATCGCGCACAGGCGTTGATACTTATAATTATGCGCTTCGCGATAGCGCGTTTATCGATAACAAATGGTGCTACAACATAGTCTATTATCCTAGAAGGAAGAACGAACTTACATTCAAAGGCGATTTTTGGGTCAATGATTCTACCTATGCCATTAAGAACATCAATTTAGAGGTTACCAAAAGTGCCAATATCAACTGGGTAAAGGAAGTCTATATCGAGCAGGAATTTGAAGTGGTCAACGATTCGGTATTTCTATTGAAGCGCGATTATATGCTCAGTGATTTCAGTTTTCAAAAAAAGGAAAAATCACGAGGCGTTTACGGAAAGCGTACCACGGTTTTCGACAATTATAAATTCGACGAAGAAAAGCCCAAAGACTTTTATAAGGCAGATAAGAATCCGTTTGATCCGGCCGCTGTCGTAAAAGATGATGCCTTCTGGAAAAAGAACAGATTAGAAGACCTGAACAAAGATGAAACTGGTATTTATAAACTGCTGGATACCTTAAAGACGGTACCCAAATTCAAATCGTATTACAATTTAGTCAGCATTCTGGGCTCGGGTTATGTTGAAATCGATAAATGGAACCTCGATATCGGATCGGTTTATGACGTCTTCGGATATAATGATGCCGAGGGTGCCAGAATTCGTGCCGGTCTCCGAACTTATTACGGGGAAAATGACCCATGGCGTTTAGAAGGATACATGGCCTATGGATTCGCAGACCAAAAATTCAAACACGGTTTTTCAGGCAAATTTTTGTTGGATAAAAAAAACAGATTGATTGTTTCGGGTGGAAATCGACGTGACATAGAACAATTGGGAGTAAGCCTTACCGCTACAAACGATGTTTTGGGTCGCAGCATAGCTTCGTCATCTTTACTTACGGTAGGGGCGAACAATAGGTTGACCAATATTAACCTGAGTACCTTAAATGTTGAAATGGAGCCATTGACCAATTTCAGGGTAGGAATAGGTGGTACATTTAGAACTTTGAGTTCGGCACTTCCTGAGGATTTTAGTCTAGATTATGTCGACGCAACTTCCGTGACCGGGGTTTCATCTGAAATCCGACAATTCGACTTTCAGACCTTATTAATCTATACCCCAGGTAAAAAAACAATTGGCTATGGTGTCGAACGAAGGGATATTAATGATAATTATAGCACCCTGCTTTTAAAATATACGCGTGGTATCGATGGTATTTGGGATAGCGGCTTCAGTTATGACAAACTCCAGTTTTCGTACAGTCAACCTTGGCAAGTAGGTGGTTTCGGAAGATTGTATAGTACGGTCGAAATCGGTAAGACCTTTGGCGAAGTACCGTTGGGGCTTTTGAACGTCGTGCCAGGTAATCAAACATTTTTCTCGAATTACGGCACTTTTCCGAATCTTGATTTTTACGAATTCGTTACCGATACCTATGCTTCCGTTCATTTGGAACATAACTTTAATGGACGGCTTTTTTCAAGGATTCCCTTTTTGCGAAAACTGAATTTAAGGGAGATTATTGGCCTTAGGGGCGTATGGGGAGAACTTTCAGATGCGAATATTGCACTAAATGCCCCTGTGGTTTCTACTACACCATTGCGGGCGCCATCCGATCGGATTTATTATGAATATTCCGTAGGCGTTGGAAATATCTTTAAAATCTTTCGGGTCGATTTTAACTTTAGGGGCAATTATTTAGATAATCCCGATGCACGGCCATTTGGGGTTACCGGCACTTTCGGGTTTAACTTTTAGAAAGCTTTTTATTGTCATTTCCTTTTTGAGACTTATTCGGCCTTGGGCGGAAACCTTTCATCTTTTTAGCCTTGACCAGTTAAATCAACAACAGGACTTTTCCCTTCAGGATTGTCATCCTGAACTTGTCGAAGGATTAGGGTGTTTTTTAATGAACAAAATATATATTTCAAGTACTTTTGCCATCCTAAGAAAAGCAAGCCTATGGCCACAAAGAAAGAAGTGACTTTTGATG
>QIJL01000382.1 GCA_003232435.1 Flavobacteriales bacterium
CGAAATATTTCCTATCCGAAGAACCGGATTAAGATTTTGTTGTTGGAAAATGTACATCCGGCGGCATTCGATAATCTTGCGGAAGATGGTTTTTCCGTAGAACTGGTTGACAAGGCTATTCCCGAAGCAGAACTGATCGAAAAAATAAAGGGAGTTCACGTCTTGGGTATTCGTTCTAAGACCCAAGTGACCCCAAGAATTTTAGAAGCCGCCAATAAGCTTTTGGTGGTTGGGGCCTTTTGTATCGGCACGACCCAAATCGATCTAGAAACTTGCAAGAAAAAAGGAGTTGTGGTTTTCAACGCGCCCTATAGCAATACCCGTTCGGTCGTTGAATTGGCCATTGGACAAATAATTATGCTCATGCGGAACGTCTTTCCAAGAAGTATGGAAATTCATAGCGGCCAGTGGAATAAGACGGCCACCAATTCTCGGGAAGTCAGAGGCAAGAATCTTGGAATCGTCGGCTACGGAAATATCGGAAAACAATTGTCCGTTTTGGCGGAGGCCCTTGGCATGCGTGTTTATTATTACGACGTTGATGATAAATTGGCGTTGGGGAATGCGATCAAGTGCAATACCTTGGAAGATTTATTGAATGTTTCCGATGTGGTTACGTTACATATCGACGATAATAAGGCCAATAAGAATTTTATTGGAGAACGTGAGATCGGGCAAATGAAGAAAGGAGCCATCCTTATTAATTTGTCTAGAGGATTTGTAGTGGATATCGAAGCACTTGTAGGCGCACTTAAATCAGAAAAATTAAGCGGGGCCGCGGTCGATGTTTATCCTAAAGAGCCAAGAAGCAATGGCAAATTCGAAACGGAACTGCAAGGTTTACAGAATGTGATTTTGACTCCACATGTTGGTGGTAGCACAGAAGAAGCACAACGTAACATCGCCGATTTTGTTCCCAACAAAATAATGGATTATATCAATTCCGGTAATACGGTCGATGCCGTGAACTTCCCGAATATTCGGTTGCCCAAGCAGCAGAATGCACATCGCTTTTTGCACATCCATAAAAATGTTCCTGGTATTATGGCTAAGATCAACGAGGTGTTGGCCAAGTATGAAATGAACATTTCCGGGCAGTATCTTTCCACAGATAGTGAAGTCGGTTATGTAATCACAGATTTAGACAAAGAGTACAACAAAGAAGTTATAAAGGCTTTAAAGAAAGTCGAGAATACGATAAAGTTTCGGGTGCTATATTAAATTAGAAATATGAGGTGCGAAATACGAAAAGTTCTTTCTTCGTATTTCTAATTTCGTACTTCAAACTTTTCTTCAACCATGATGATAAGGCTCATTCTTTAAAATGGTAAACGCCCGATACAATTGCTCGACGAAAAACAGGCGTACCATCTGATGCGAAAATGTCATTGATGAAAGACTGATTTTGCCTTGTGCTTTTTGATATACTTCTTCGCTGAAACCATATGGCCCACCGATAACAAAAACCAATTGTTTGATGCCCGAGTTCATTTTCTTTTGAAGGTATTCTGAAAATATAACTGAGGAGTATTGTTTTCCTTTTTCATCCAATAAAATAAGAACATCCGTAGCGGTTAATTTCTTCAGGATTTGTTTTCCTTCCTTTTCTTTTTGCCGCTTTTCAGAAAGATTTTTGGAATTTTTGACATTGGGAATAATTTCCAGCTCAAACTTGATATAGTGTCTTAGGCGATTTTCATAGGTAGCAATCATAGCTTGCAGCTCTTTACTGTCCGTTTTTCCTATGGCAAGGAGTTTTATGGTCATGAAGCAAATATAATTTGCAAATTCCAAAAGAAAAAATTCCAAATTCCAGGAAAAGGAGGCTCTGCGTATCTCCGTGGAAACTCTGTGTAGCTCTGTGAAATAGCTTATCCCGTTTGAACCATTGCAGATTTAGCGAATAACCTGATAACTATTTATTAAATTAGCGAACACAAAAATTCCCAATGATTTCTGCCGAGCGGTTTCAAAAAGAGCTTGATATAATAATTTCAAATGCTATTCGCGAAGATGTTGGCGATGGAGACCACAGTTCGTTATCCTGCATTCCGGCCTCGGCCACCGGAAAAGCCAAATTGTTGGTCAAAGACGAGGGAATAATTGCCGGAATCGATTTTGCAAAACAGGTTTTTGCCTATGTGGATGACAATCTGGAAGTAGAAGTTTTGATTGAAGATGGGGAAAAAGTCAAATACGGCGATATCGCTTTTTATGTTTCCGGAAGTTCGCAAAGTATCTTGAAAGCCGAACGACTTGTTTTAAATGCGATGCAACGGATGAGTGCCATAGCGACCAAGACCGATTTTTTTGTGAATTTGCTCGAAGGTACGAGCACCAAAATCTTGGATACTCGAAAAACCACCCCCGGAATTCGCGCTTTGGAAAAATGGGCAGTAAAAATCGGCGGGGGAGAAAACCATCGTTTTGCACTATACGATATGATCATGCTCAAGGATAACCATATCGATTTTGCAGGAGGCATTACCAGCGCTATTAAAAAAACCCAAGATTATCTTCAAGAAACAAATCGAGATTTAAAAATCATAGTTGAAGCGAGAAACTTGAAAGAGATTGAAGAGATTCTAAAATCGGATGGAGTATACCGCATTCTTATCGATAATTTCAATTATGACGATACTCGATCGGCCGTGAAGCTGATTGGCGATAAATGCCTCACTGAATCTTCTGGCGGCATTAACGAAAAAACGATTCGAAAGTATGCCGAATGCGGGGTCGATTACATTTCCTCAGGGGCACTTACACATTCCGTGTACAATATGGACCTTAGCCTAAAAGCAGTATAGATGTCTCAAGAAATCGAGGAAAAGCTAGAGAAGATTCCGGTTATCAATTGGCTCGTAAAGCTATTGAAGCAACTAAAACTTCCCGGTTTTGAAGGCCTTTCGATTTACGATCTTATTGAAATGTATATTGGTGGAATTATTAACGGTGCGGTGGGCACAAGAGCGGGATCTATTGCCTTTAGCCTTTTTATGGCACTTTTTCCGTTGCTTATATTTTTGATTACCCTTATTCCGGTTATTAAGGTTCTTTTCGATTTTGGGCCTGATTTTGATGCTGACTTTTTAGCTTTTTTAGAGTCGTTTTTACCGTCTGCCACAGGCCAATATTTCGAGGATATTTACCAACAAATAAAAGATCAGCCCAGAACAGGCCTTTTGTCATCAACCTTTGTCATATCTATTTTTCTAGTGGCCAATGGTGTCAATGCCATTTTCGGCGGATTCGAAAATTCGTACCATGTCGAGCTGACCCGAAACTTTTTCAGACAGTATCTGTATGCGCTAATGGTCGGTTTGATACTTGCGATACTTTTAATTGTTGGGGCAGTGGCTTTTGTCTATTTTGAGCTTTACATTTTGAATGAGATAAGTAATTTCGCTGCCAGAACGGGTGGCTACGTAAGGGACGAAGGCGATGTATGGGGACTACAGTTAGCCAAGATATTGTTCTTTATCATTTTATCCTATTTGACGACCGCTATACTATATTATTTTGGAACTGCGGAAGGAAAAAAAGCCAAGTTCTTTTCCGCAGGGGCATTGATGACCACATTATTATTTGTCCTGACATCGTATCTTTTCGGGGTCTATGTTGAAAAGTTCGCCCGCTATAACGAATTGTACGGGGCTTTGGGCGGATTGTTGATTTTGATGGTCTTTATTTGGTTAAATTCCAATATCTTGTTGCTCGGTTTCGAATTGAATGCTTCGTTGAATTCATTAAGAAATAGATACAAAAAGAATGATGTTCCCCACTAAGGTTTACTTACTGTTCGTGATGGTTTTGAACATGAATTTTGCAAGTTCACAATCTATATTCGGCAAATGGAAGACTATTGATGACCGTACAGGCAATCCGAAGGCGATTATCAATATTTACGAAAAAGATGGATTGATGTACGGCACGGTAGAAAAAATTGTCGAACCCGGCAAGGAGAATGCACGCTGCATTAAATGTGATGGCGAATTAAAAGATAAACCTGTAGTTGGCATGACCATCATAGACGGACTGAAAGAAAACGAAGATGGCGAATGGAAGGGTAAAACGCTCTTTGACCCGGAACAGGCAATGACCTTTCGTTGTAAGATTTGGTTGAATCCTGATAATTCAGATGAATTGAAAGTACGTGGCTATCTGGTTTTTATATACCGCACTCAGACTTGGGTACGCGCTAATAAAAGGGATTAACGAATGTTGATTGGAGATTGATGAATGCAGAACGAAGAATAAGTTCTGCATTCATCAATCGTTGTTCTGCGATCAATAAAGTTCAAGTACGATAAGTCTCATAGAGTTCAATAGATAAACCATTATGCTATAAAAAGGTGTCCTACTAAAATGCAGCACTTCATAAACGTCATACTCCCCATTCCTATAGAAAAGCAGTTTACGTATAAAATTACCGAACCCGAATCTGAAATACTTGTTCCGGGAATGCGGGTCGCCGTTCCTTTTGGTAAATCAAAGATATATACGGGGTTGGTACATTCGGTACACAAAATTCCGCCTGAAGTTTATGAGGCAAAACCCATTCATCAGGTTTTAGATGATGATCCCTTGGTCAACAAGATACAATTAGAGCATTGGCAGTGGATCGCCGATTATTATATGTGTACTTTGGGAGAGGTGTTTAGAAGTGCCGTGCCAAGCGCTTTTTTATTGGAAAGCGAGACCTTGATTTTGTTGAACAAAAGGGGAGAGGTAGACGAGAATGACCTAAAGGATGATGAATTTTTGGTCTTTGAGGCCTTGCAGCATCAATCGATGTTGCGTGTTCATGAAGTGGCTGCTATTATCGAAAGGAAGAATACACTGCCGATATTGAACCGATTGATCGCTAAGGGCGTTATTATCCTAAAGGAGGAAATCTACGAACAGTACCGACCGAAATTGGTTCGTTACGTCAAGCTTGGAAAAACCTACCAATTGGAAGCCGAGCTGGAAAAACTTTTGGAAAACTTGCAACGTGCACCGAAACAAAGTCAGGTCATTCTATCGCTTTTTCAATTGGAAGCAAGCACCAAAAAGCCGATCAAGGTTTCAGAGTTGGAAATGAGCAGTGGGGCTTCCCGAGCGATCATCAAGGCTTTGGTCGATAAAGAAATCTTAGAGGAATATTTCATTCGAACCGACCGTGTGAATTATGATGGCGAAAGCGACGTATCCAACCTGAAAAAACTAAACGAATATCAAGAAAAAGCTTTAGAATACATTCGGCAAAGTTTTGAAAATGAAAAAGTTGCGTTGCTACATGGGGTGACCTCCTCTGGAAAGACAGAAGTCTATGTCGAACTTATCGAGCAATGTTTGAAGGACGGTAAGCAGGCACTTTATTTGCTTCCCGAAATTGCCTTGACCACCCAATTAATAGGTCGATTGCAAGATTATTTTGGTGAAAAAGTTTCGGTTTATCATTCCAAATACAACATTCAAGAAAGGGTAGAGGTCTATAATAATGTTTTGGCGAAAAAGTCAAAGGCTCAAATTGTAATCGGTGCGCGCTCGGCTTTGTTCCTGCCATTTTCAAATCTAGGATTGGTCGTTGTTGATGAAGAACATGAAAGTTCTTTCAAACAATTTGACCCTGCCCCAAGGTATCATGCTCGTGATAGTGCCATAGTTTTGGGCAATCTACACAAGGCAAATATTTTATTGGGTTCTGCCACTCCGAGTATTGAGAGCTTTCAGAATGCCCGTTCGAAAAAATATGGTTTTGCCCAAATCGAAAGACGTTATGGCAATGTACTGATGCCCGAGATGGAATTGGTCGATATTAAAGAACAACATCGTAAAAAACGAATGAAAGGGCATTTTTCAGAACGATTGTTGGAAGAGATTGCCGAAACGCTTGAAGTGGGGGAGCAAGTTATCCTTTTTCAAAATCGTAGAGGTTATGCGCCTATTGTAGAATGCACGACCTGTGGCCATTCGCCACAATGCCCCAATTGTGATGTAAGCCTGACTTACCATCAATATAGAAAACAGTTGCGCTGCCATTATTGCGGACATCATATGGCATTGCAAGAAAGTTGTCAAGCTTGTGGTAGCCAGACTTTGGATACAAAGGGCTTTGGTACCGAACAAGTCGAACAAGAATTGAAAACGCTCTTCACGGAAGTAAAAATCGCCCGAATGGACTTGGATACTACTCGCGGGAAACATGCCTATGAAAAGATCATCACATCCTTCGAGCAGCAAGAAGTCGATGTTTTGGTAGGTACACAAATGGTAACAAAAGGACTCGATTTTCGAAACGTCAACCTAGTCGGAATCATGAATGCGGATTCGTTGCTGAACTTTCCTGACTATAGAGCCCACGAACGAAGTTTTCAATTGTTGACCCAAGTGGCAGGTAGGGCAGGGCGCACCAAGAAAAGGGGAAAAGTCATTATTCAGACCTACAATCCGTATCATCAAATATTAAGACAAGTTACCGATGGCGATTATGAGGCGATGTTTAAAGAGCAATTGTACGAAAGAGAGCAGTATAAATATCCACCGACCAACAAAATCATTCAAATAACCTTTAAGCATAAAGAATACAACCGTTTGAACGAAGCCGCGGAATGGTTTGCCAAATCTTTGCGAAATCTGTTTACTTCTAATGTTTTAGGGCCCGAATATCCGCCGGTAGCAAGAATTAGAAACCAGTATTTAAAACATGTTTTGGTAAAGATCCCTGATGGGCAGTCATTGACAAAAACCAAAAAAAGCATCAAACGGATCGAGAAATCCTTTAATGCCATTTCAAATTTTAGGGCTGTAAGGGTAATTTATAATGTGGATCATATATAAAAAAGAAAACCGCTGATCGTATACGAACCAGCGGTTTTCTTTTTATGATAAAGTAAAGATTTAGACGTTGCTCAATGCTTCCGCAAGCTCCGTCTTTTTGTTTCTACTTAGAGGAATGGATCTTCCGCTCACTTCAACATTTTTACTGTTGAATTTCTCGATTTTCTCCAAGTTAACGATATACGATTTGTGAATCCTTAAGAATTTATCCTCTGGCAATTGCTTTTCAAAAGATTTCATCGTAGAAAGGATAACGATATTCGCTTCATCGGTAACTAGTTTAATGTAGTCCCCAAGGGCTTCTATCCACTTGATATCGTTAAGAATAACTTTTCTTTTCTTAAGATTGCTCTTTACAAAGATATGCTCTTCATCTTCGTTGACCCTGTGCATCTGCTCGAATTTGGCTACGGCCCTTTTTACAGAGGCATCGAAACGAGCCATTGTAATCGGTTTGTGCAGGTAATCTGTCACATCGTAGTCAAACGCTTTGAGGGCGTAATCGGGTTTTCCGGTAATCAAGATAACTTGAGGTGGATTCTCTAATGATTCGAGTAGGTCGAACCCGTTGATAATAGGCATTTCAACGTCGAGAAAAATCACATCGATCTGATTGTTTTTGATGCCATTTTTGGCCTCGATCGCATTACTGTACTCGGCCACCATAGCAAGATTGGGATGGTTGTTAACCAACTTGGCGACCGCCATTCGTTGCATAGACGAATCGTCGACAATTATACTTCTTAGTTTCATAAAAGGTTTGATTTGTGGGGTTAAATCATCGACAAATTACACAATAAAGCCGTTTAAATGCAACAAAAGTTGTAAACATTGTTTGCTTTTCTGTGTAGTTTTCAATGACATAGGTTAAGATTTGGATTAAATTTTAGGTTAAGTTCAATTTTTATGATTCCTGTATATAACGAAGAAATTTCCGTTTTCGTGTGATATAGTCTTAAAATATTCATATTTTTGCGCTCCTAAAATTAATATAATATGAACCATTACGAAACTGTTTTCATTTTGAATCCCGTGCTTTCTGATACCCAGATTGCGGAAACAGTAAAGAAATTTGAAGATTTAATCAAAAAAAATGGAGGCAAAATGGTCTCCAAAGAGAACTGGGGCCTAAAGAAATTGGCCTATGCGATCCAACACAAGAAAAGTGGTTTTTACCATTTGTTCGAGTTTACAGCTCCTGGCGAAGCGATTTTGCCGTACGAGCAGGAATTTGGCCGCGAAGAGCGCGTCATGCGTTTTTTATCGGTTAAATTAGACAAGCACGCCGTTGAGTGGGCAGAGAAACGAAGAACAAGGTTAAAAGCTAAAGCGTAAGTGATATGGCATCTATAGAACAACAGGCAAAAAGTAAGAAAGATGGGGAAATCAGGTATCTGACCCCATTGAATATCGAGACGAACACCAAAAAGAAGTATTGCAGGTTCAAAAAGTCGGGTATCAAGTATATCGACTATAAAGACCCTGACTTCTTAATGAAATTGGTCAACGAGCAAGGTAAATTGCTTCCTAGAAGGCTTACCGGAACATCATTGAAGTATCAAAGAAAAGTGGCACAGGCCGTTAAGCGGGCTCGTCACTTGGCATTAATGCCCTATGTTGGAGATTTGTTAAAATAAAAGAAACGAACGATGGAACTTATATTAAAACAAGACGTAGAGCATTTAGGCTTTAAGGACGATTTGGTAAACGTTAAAAACGGTTACGGAAGAAACTACCTAATACCAAGAGGATTGGCACATATGGCTACCCCTTCTGCAAAGAAGGTTTTGACCGAGAACTTGAAGCAACGTGCCCATAAAGAAAAGGAGGTTATAGATACCGCTAATAAAACAGCAGATGCGCTCAAGGCACTCGAATTGAAGATTCCTGCAAAAACTGGAGCTGGCGATAAATTGTTCGGTTCGGTAACTACTATCGATTTGGCCGCTGCCATTGAAAAGCAAGGTCATGCAATTGACAAGAAATTCATTAAAATCCAAGGTGGAACTGTCAAACGTACCGGTACCGCCAATGCTCACATAAGATTACATAGAGATGTAGTCGTCGATTTTCCTTTCGAGGTAGTCGCCGAGGCCAAATAAATCATTTGGATTTCAGATAATGAACTCGTCTTGAGTTTTTCTTTTACCTACGAATTTCGCATTTTGCACACTAATTTTGGCATTTTTTAGTACCGTAGCTAAGGCTATGCTAAAAATACCTTCATTAGAGCACAAGAGCCTTCATTCTCGGTTCCAAACAAAAACTCAAGACGAGTTCAAATAAATTCTAAGAGCCGTGTTCGCATGGCTCTTTTTTATTTGGACGGATTAAAAAATAATTAGGTTTTGAAATACGCAAGGCTTACAAAACAGCAATTAGAGGAACTACACCAAGAATTCATCAATTTTTTGGCCGCTCAATCAGTCACTGGCGATGAATGGAAACAATTGAAGGAAGATAGACCGGAGGTGGCCGAAGATGAAATCGATGTTTTTAGCGATCTCGTCTGGGAGGGAGTATTGAACAATGTCGAGTACCTAGAAAATATTTCGGCACAACAGATGCACCTTTTTCATTGTGCCGAAAAAGAGATGAAATTAGTTTCGATTAAGGTTATGAATCCAGAAATCGATTTGACC
>QIJL01000580.1 GCA_003232435.1 Flavobacteriales bacterium
AGCATAGCCTTAGCTACGGTACTAAAAAATGCCAAAATTAGTGTGCAAAATGCGAAATTCGTAGGTAAAAGAAAAACTCAAGACGAGTTCAATATGACTTTGCGAACCTTGCGTAAATCCCTGCCTGCCGGCCAGGCAGGTTGGCGAACTTTGCGTTTAAATTCAACGGCAAGTTGATTTTCAATATTTTAACTTTTTTCCCCAACACTGATTGGTTACGATAATTTTAATCGGACAACAATATATATATAAACTTTTTTAAATTTTCTACCAACTACCAACTGCCACTGCCTACTATATTTTCTTCATCTGCTGTTGCATCATCTTGATCTGTTCGGTCAGCATATTGTTTTTGTCCAATTTTTTAGCTTCCCGAAGTAGGGTAGTGGCTTCCCGTTTTCTGCGTTTTTGCATTGCGATTCCGGCCAGGCTTAATTTGGCCATTGCTATATCATAATCCATTGTAAGTCCTAATTTCAGTGCTTTTCTGAAGTATTTTTCAGCTGTGGTCAGGTTTTTTTGTGAGAATATGATTCCGTGTAGATAGTTGTAGTAACCTTGTTGTTTGGTAATCAGGGCTGATTCTGGGTTTTTGATCTTGCCCAACCATTTTTGGGTGCCTTCTAGATCTTGCTTGCGCATCCGAAGAAAAGCCATTAGAATCATTTCGTTTCTGAAATAGAGAAATATGAAAATTCCCGCAAGTAAGATCAACGCGATACCATTGCCTATGTTACCTTCAATGAATTGATATACGGCATAAGCGATTATTAGACCCGCTATGACCAGTTTTATGTTTTTGTTGAACATGTTATTCGGTAATTAATTGGTAGGTAATTGTCGATTGAATAGTGGTGGGAATTTCTTGGTTGCCCATTTGTGCCATGATTGAAGTACCCTTCGAAGAGCCCTCAACGGACATTTTGATAATAAAGCCCGAATCGACATCTGTCGTTATTTCAGTTGATTGGGTGCCGATAAGATTCATGGTTACGGCCGGTTCCTCTATTTTCATGATTACATCGGCCGTGCCACTTATCTTTGCATTGTCATCGGTTAGCTCCGTCAACGTCCATGTATTTTTGGCGTTCAGTTTCCCTGTATATTCATTCTGCCAAGTATCTCCCGCGCCAACCGGGCTGTCGGAATAGATATAGGTCATTTGCTCATAACTATCGGAAAGTGCTTCTGAACCGAATTCTTTCTTCAACGATTCTCTCATTATATTCATGGTAAACTCATCTTCCAACCCCGCGGTATTCACCATTTTTGTTACCAAACTGTCGCCGCCCGCAACTTCTAGGATTGCGCCGTTTTTTGAAAGCCTCATATTCACAGGGCTCCCCAATAGGCTATTGAACATCATCGATTGCATGTCTCCTTCGACAGCTTCCTTGGCTTTGACGTTCATGAGCTCGCCTTGTAAGTTCGATGTCATTTTCATGTTCAAATCTTTAAATATCAGCTCGATAGTATAGTCGTTTTCGCCTTCGTCTAAAACCGTAAATTCAAGCACACCATCGATATTGTTCGTCAAAACATGACTGGTGTCCTCAAGCTCTTGGGTAATTATCTGCTGGGCTTCCTGTTTCACGACATAGATCTCATCTTTTTTGAGGTTATATTGCAAGGAAGTCTGTCCATAAACCCCTCCTAAAAAAAATATTGAAAATAAAAGGGTATAAAACTGTTTCATAGTGTTCTCGAATGGCTAATATCAATTCTGGCAAAAGTAATAAAAAGCATCCCGCCCAAAGGGGAGAATAGAGAAAAATTATTTTTTGCACAGGCTTGCCAAAGCAAAAAGTCTTTGTATATTTGCCCCCGGATTTTGCGGATGACACCGCATTATCGCAAACGAAGAAAAGGACTATAAAATGCCCGGACAGAAAAGAACATATCAGCCATCAAAGAGGAAACGCAAGAATAAGCACGGCTTTAGAGAGCGTATGGCTTCTGTAAGTGGAAGAAAAATTTTGGCCAGAAGAAGGGCCAAGGGCAGAAAGAAACTAAGCGTATCCTCTGAACTGCGTCACAAAAAATAATGATCGAACAATTTTGCAATATCGAAGTGTTACTTTTTATAAGTAGCACTTTTTTTTTAGCCTGCGCCATACTTGTTACGGTGCCTGCACCACACTAGATGTGGCATCTGTTAAGCAATAAGCCTAAATACTAGAATACAAAATGCCTAAAAAAGAAGATTTAAAATCCATTTTAATTATTGGTTCAGGTCCTATCGTCATTGGCCAAGCATGTGAATTTGATTACGCGGGATCACAGTCATTACGATCATTGAGAGAAGATGGTATCGAAACGGTACTTATCAATAGCAACCCGGCGACAATTATGACGGATCCGTCGATGGCGGATCACATCTATTTAAAACCTTTGACAACAAAGACAATTATCGAGGTTTTAAAAAAACACCCGGAAATCGATGCGGTCTTGCCGACCATGGGTGGGCAGACCGCTCTGAACCTTTGTATCGAGGCAGATGAAAAGGGTATCTGGGCAGATTTTGATGTAAAACTGATCGGAGTCGATATCGACGCCATCAATATTACCGAAGATAGGGAGAAGTTTCGAGAATTGATGTTGGAAATCGGAGTGCCTATGGCGCCCCAAGCGACGGCTACCTCTTTTTTAAAAGGAAAGGAAATCGCCCAGAAATTCGGCTTTCCACTTGTAATTAGGGCATCATATACCTTAGGGGGGGCAGGAGCATCGATTGTTTACAAACAGGAGGATTTCGATGAGCTTTTAAGCCGTGGGCTTGAGATATCCCCCATACATGAAGTTATGATCGATAAGGCCATGATGGGTTGGAAGGAGTACGAACTCGAGCTTTTACGTGATAGGAACGATAATGTCGTTATCATCTGTACCATCGAAAACATGGATCCCATGGGTATTCATACAGGAGATTCGATTACGCAATGACACTTTCTGACCGCACTTTTCAGAGAATGCGGGACATGGCCATTCATATGATGCGAAGCATCGGGGATTTTGAAGGCGGATGTAATGTGCAATTCGCTGTTAGCCCAGATGAAAAGGAAGATATTATCGCCATCGAGATCAACCCAAGGGTATCGCGTTCATCGGCCTTGGCTTCCAAAGCGACGGGCTATCCCATTGCGAAAGTCGCCACAAAATTGGCCATTGGCTATTCGTTGGATGAGCTTGAGAATCAGATTACAAAATCGACTTCTGCCTTGTTCGAGCCGACTTTGGACTATGTAATCGTAAAAATACCGCGATGGAATTTCGACAAGTTCGAAGGTTCTGACAGAACCTTAGGACTGCAAATGAAGGCGGTGGGCGAGGTAATGGGAATCGGGCGTTCTTTTCAGGAAGCTTTGCACAAGGCCACCCAATCTCTGGAAATCAAAAGAAACGGACTCGGCGCAGACGGAAAAGGATATAAGAATTACGATGAAATCATAAGTAAGTTGACAATTCCCAGTTGGGATAGGGTTTTTGTCATCTACGATGCCGTTCAAATGGGTATACCGTTGAGCCGTATACATGATATTACCAAAATCGATATGTGGTTCTTGAAACAATACGAAGAGCTCTATGAATTGGAAAAAGAAATTTCGAATTATGCAGTAGATACACTTTCATATGAGTTGATGCTCGAAGCCAAGCAAAAGGGTTTTGCCGACCGACAGATAGCGCATATGCTGGACTGCTATGAAAGCGAAGTACATGAGAAGCGTGTGGAAATGAACATCAATCGGGTGTTCAAATTGGTTGACACCTGCGCTGCTGAATTCAAGGCAATGACCCCTTATTATTATTCAACTTTCGAAGCCGAAATTGAAACTCCCGATGGTAAACGGTTCGTTGAAAATGACAGTGTGGTGACCGATAGAAAGAAAATCGTTGTATTGGGTTCAGGTCCGAACAGAATCGGGCAGGGAATCGAATTTGATTATTGCTGTGTGCATGGGGTTTTGGCCGCTGCGGAATGTGGGTACGAGACTATCATGATAAATTGCAACCCTGAAACTGTTTCCACGGATTTCGATATAGCCGACAAGCTATATTTCGAACCCGTATTTTGGGAGCACATCTACGACATTATCAAACATGAGAAACCGGAAGGAGTCATTGTTCAATTGGGAGGTCAAACCGCGCTAAAACTCGCTGAGAAATTATCTAAATACGGAATCAAAATTCTCGGAACCAGTTTTGAGTCCCTTGATCTTGCCGAAGACCGTGGAAGTTTCTCAGAACTCTTGAAAGAAAACGATATTCCTTTCCCGGAATTCGGAGTGGCCGAATCTGCTGACGAGGCGTTGGTCTTAGCCGATAAATTGGATTTTCCTTTATTAGTAAGACCGTCCTATGTTTTAGGTGGGCAAGGAATGAAAATCGTAATCAATAAAGAGGAATTGGAAGAGCATGTTGTTGACTTGCTGCGAAAGATTCCGAATAACAAATTATTGCTGGATCGTTATTTAGATGGAGCCATTGAAGCGGAAGCCGATGCCATTTGCGATGGGGAAGATGTTTATATCATAGGAATCATGGAACATATCGAACCCTGCGGGATACATTCCGGAGATTCGAATGCTACATTACCACCATTCAATTTAGGCGAGTTCGTAATGCAACAAATAAAAGACCATACCAAGAAAATCGCCTTGGCTTTGAATACGGTCGGTTTGATAAACATCCAATTCGCCATCAAAGACGATATGGTCTATATTATCGAGGCCAATCCAAGAGCATCTCGAACTGTACCTTTTATTGCGAAGGCGTACAAAGAACCATATGTCAACTACGCCGTCAAGGTAATGTTGGGCGATAAAAAAGTGAAGGATTTTGATTTCAATCCGCAACTAGAAGGTTTTGCCATCAAGCAGCCGGTATTCTCTTTTAATAAATTCCCGAATGTGAATAAAAACTTAGGGCCGGAGATGAAGAGTACCGGGGAGAGTATCTTATTTATCGACAGTTTAAAAGATGACCAGTTCTACAACTTGTATGCTAGAAGGAAGATGTATTTGTCGAAATAAAAGAATCTAAGACCTGTAAGGTGCTTGCCAGCCGGCAGGTTGCCAACAAAGGCGGCCTTCAGGTAGGTCTCTTCATTAAAATATCCTTGATTTGGTCTTCGCGTTTTAAACCTACAAGATTTCCAAACCTTGCAGGCTTCGGCATTAATTGAACCAGACCGCATACTTTTTCCTTCGTAGCTCTAAGGCGAGTATTTTTTCCATTTTTAAGGCTTCCGGTCTGGTTGTCATCGCATCGATATGATTAAAGAGGCTGGGGCGCAAGTACGAGCCATATTTCTTTACAATGCTTGACGATAGGTTATGCCCCTTTTTACTCAACGCACCTTTCTTGTGCTGTTCAAAACGTTCTTTGGGCGTTTTGCTCGTCATTCCCACATACAAGCATTCAAGCACACCATTGAATTGTGGATTCGCTTCTCTGAACTTTCGATTCTCAGCAAATACTTTTTTGGAAAGCTCTACCACATATACACGATATTCCGTTTTGGGCATATTTCAAACAGTCTCTTAGAATTGGGTATGTAATTTAACGGGGAATTGTTCGGGGATTTCTTCATTTGATTCCCCTAGATTTTGTCGAAGATCAATTTCAATACCTCTTGCAATGGTCGAAATCGGTACATCATTAGCGGTACCTTCAAAAGGATTTTCGCCTGTTCTCCCTATTCTTTCCATAGTATGAAATACCCAGGCTACTATTACATAAAAGGGGATCGTAAACCAGACGAACAAGTCTCCGACCAATGGATAGTTATCTTTTAACTCGTGTCCGATTTCCGCAAATTGAGGTACCAAGGCAAGTGGAAGCAACAGCACAAAAACCCACATAAAAAAGTGATTGAGCGTAGCAAATTGTCTTGGGTACGGAAAATTTTTGATACGTTCACTTTTACCCTGAAGTGTAAAAAGCTCTTGAAGAACCGCCTCCAATTCCAAGAACGAAAATTCCCAGATAATACCTTGTTCTTTGAGCTTTTTCAAGTGATGCGATTGCTGATATAATAGAGCGGTTGGCTTGTTGTTTTTGCTCATAGCATCATCAAAGTCACTTTGAGAAATGTATGGCTTTAAATCTTCCTCTAGGGTCGAATCCATTTCTGGTGGTCGTATGTTCCATTCTCGGTTGGTTTTATGTCCTGAGGTGGTTTCCCATGGTTTGGGCATGCGCATTGCGTGACGCAAAGCTGTCATCCAAGCAATGTGGCGATAGGTAATTGTTTTGACTTCAGCTCGGAGTTGCTCTTCCGAAACGGGGGTTTCGGTATGTTCATTGGTAATCATGTCTTGTAGAAACATTCCGAAAGTTCTAGAAGTATTCACGATCCCGCCCCAAATCTTACGAGCCTCCCAAATTCTTCCGTAGGCAGAATTGTTCTGAAAACCTATAACGAATGCAACGGCCGTACCGATTAAGGCCAATGGCGTCCATGGAATTTTAATCCATGCCAGATCTAGAAAATAGTATGCGGCCACGCATACAGTGATTATGGCTATGAATAGAAGGGTTTCAAATCGTGTCCACCATGCCATTTGCCGGGCCGTGAATATTTTTTTAGTATACATAAGTTAAATATTGAAGTAAAGTTTTTAATTGAACTCGTTCAAACTTTTTGTGTTTGACCGAAAATGAGTTGATACCTGCCTGACCGGCAGGTATGGGAAACCCTGCCTGCGACAGCTACGGTGTACCCACAAATATAATAAAAGACTAATGACAAAAATTCGGGTTATATAAATGATTGAAATACAGTGACCTAAAATATATCATGGCTCTAGTTTGAAATAGCTATGATTCCTGCAAGCCCTACGGTTATTGGTTCGGTATTAAGGGTTTGGGCTAAAGTCCGGCTAACAGGGTCAAATTCGTCTCCTGGATAAACCTGCCTGACCGGCTGGCAGGTCCGGGGGCAACTGAAAAATCGATTTTCCAATTCTATTGTCACGGCTTTTAAGCCGTGGCAATAGGAAAAGTGCCTTCCGGGCTTTAGCTCAAACCGAACATTGGCCTTTAAATGCCCAAGTCAATAAAATTGTATTTATCAACGCAATAATAAACTAGAGCCTATATCATTTTAACTCATGGTTGTTCTACTCGTGTAGCGCTGGCGATTGCTACTCCAAACTCTAATACTTTGGCAATCAACTCGTCAAAATCTTCATTGGTACAGCGATGGTTGGCAATGGCCACACGAATGCAGTAAAGTCCGTTTAAGGTGGTATATCCGGGCAATGCGATAGCTTTTTCTTCGAGTTGCAATTTGATTTCCTTGTTAATGGCATTCAATTGTTCCATTGTCATTCCTCTTGGATTATATCGAAAGCAAACGATATCCAATCCTATCGGGGCAACAAGTTCAAGGTCATCTGAATCATCGACCAAACGACCTAGACATTTTGCCTGTTCCACATTTCTTGCGATCATTCTTCCGAATTTTTCGGTCCCGTGTTCCTTCAATGACATCCAAATTTTCAAAGCACGAAAACGTCTTGATAATTGAAGCCCATATTCACTGAACCAATTTTCTCCCGAGGCGATACCCCGTGTGTTCTTTTCCAAATATTCCGGAATCAACGAAAATGTGTTTTTGTGCACTTCTTGATTTTTGACCAAAACGCCAGCTGCCTCAAACGGCATGTGCAACCATTTGTGTAGGTCCAAGGCAACCGAATCTGCTCGTTCAATACCCGCAAGTTGTTCCCTGACATTGTCGGCCAAGAGTGCTACGGCACCTATTGCACCATCGACATGAAACCATAGGTTTTCTGATTCGCAGATATCCGCCAGTTCGTTCAAAGGGTCGATTGCTCCAGTATTTACGGTGCCCGAAGTGCCAATAATACATATGGGCTTGAGTCCAGCATCTTTGTCGTTTTTAATTTGTATTTGCAACGCTTCAAGATCTATGGTATAATCTTTTTTCACAGGAATCTTATGAAGGCTTTTTGCGCCCATTCCTAAAAGCTCTAATGCCTTTTGATTGCAACTATGGATTTCCGTGGAAGCATAAACAACCATTTTTCCGGCATTGTCCGGTCGCAATCCTTCTTTACGAATGTCATACCCTGATTTGAAATTTCGGGCAATGGCCAAGCCTGTAAAGTTTGCCATAGATCCTCCGCTAACAAGAAGTCCGCTTGCGGTTTTCGGAAAGCCCATAATTTCTTTTAACCAATTAATGACCTGCTCTTCTACTTTATGCGGGGCATGGTTGGCTCCCCCAAGATTCGGATTCATTATCGAAGCCCAGAAATCGCCCATGACTCCAGAAATAGTTCCTGCGCCCATGTACCAAGGCCAAAATCTTGGGTGTATAGTTCCCATATTGTATGGTAGCACTTGCTTGCTTAAATCTTTATAAACGTCTTCGGCCCTACTTGGTTTTTTGGGTACTGAAGTTTCAAAACCTGCCAAGATTTCTTCTGGCATTTGTTGCCAAATTTTTCGTTCGCGAACATTGGCAACATAATCAAAAGCATCGTCGACCATTTGATGCATGAGTTTTTTTGACCTTTCCCAATCTTCTGGATCTAGGGTTTCAAAATTTGCAGATTCCTTATTCATATTTATTCGTGAATTCTCGTATAAAGATACTGGAATATTCTAGCTGATTTACTTAGTTTCTATCTATGATTTCGAGGTTGAAAATAGCCATCTCAACTAAAGTAACAGAGAAGTGACCGAATATTTTAAAGTATCCTTCTGGGGGAAAATCCCTCGCCTTTACCTGCCTCGCCGGCAGGCGGGGGCGAAGGCTTTAGTATTTTTGCATACGCCGTACGAAAAAGCGTAAAGCGAAATGCGCAAAGCGATAAGGGAATTGGTTGAACTTTAGTCGCCTTTAGGCGAACCCAAACCCATCGGTCTTTAGCCGATGGTAGTTTAATAAGTCCAATACGAAGAGCCACATTCAATAAAATGAATTGGAATTTCCGTGACAAATTCTCCCAGCCAATCAGCGCAAAATTTCATACCGCTTTCTTCCGAATTTATGTGACCAATAAAGACAATCGCCTTTTTTCTCCCCTGTGCAATGGCATCTCTCACGTATTCGTAGGTCTCCCATTGTGGGACTTCCCCGGCAACGACAATGTCAACATCGGGCAGCCGAAGTTGTCCGATTTGGGCCATAGTGCCCGATGAACCGGGGACGAAAACAACATTCGATACCTGAATCGTGGAATCTCCCACGACATGAAATCCGTTTTCCGGGAAGGTCTCTTTCATGCCTTTTAAGAAATCGATCAATGAGATCGGAGGGAACGTGAACTTGTATGCATTGTCTTTTGATTGATTGTCTGCCCAATCCAGTTTTTCGACCATTCCTGAAATTATGCCGTCGGGTTGTATGCGATGGATGTAGTCATGAAATCGCCAGACGACCAGATTATTTTCTTCAATAAACTTCTTCTTTTCCAAATACACTGCATCGCTTTCAAATTGTTCAGAGCTATCTAAATGATTGTAGTACAAAGGTTCATGTGTGATGATAAGATTGCAGTTTTTTTCAACGGCCTTTCTTAAAACATCCATGGTGGCGAACATACAGGTAACGATACCCTTGATTTTGGTATCCGCATTTCCTTCTTTGATAACATCTACCGTATTGGGTACTTTTTCGGCACCCGTTTTTTCAATGATGGTTTCAATCAACTGCTCTGCCGATTTGCTTGTTTTTGTTGCATTTTGCCCCGTTAGAAGTATTGGCAGGGTAATGATGAATAGCAAATTGAATAGTGTTCTCACGGTTTTGTTATTTTGCATGTCGAAAATTTAGTGAAATATTAAGGAAAATCAGGCGTTTATTAAGTAAGATAGTCCTAAATTAAACACTTACCGCCAAACCAAAAAACTTGACCTATGCGGCGATTCAAAATCCTGGCCGGAACGACATTTTTCATACTTGCACTTTTTACCATGATGGCTCTTGGTGTCAATAGAAATGAGTCCACCGCTGATTCCGAAGCAACAGTTTCAACACTCGCCCAAAAGAAAACTGTCGACCCAGATCAAGTAAGACAACATAAAGCACTCCGGCAAGAATTAGAGGTTGCCGTAGCGGCTTATTTCGAAAAGGCAATTGCCTCAGGAGATGTAGTAGGCGCAGGGGTAAGCATCGTTAAAGGAGATTCAATTCTACTTTCAGACGGATTCGGCAAAAGAAATATCAACTTAAGTGACAAAGTCGATGGGGAAACCATATTTCGATTGGGATCATTATCCAAAGGATTCGCCGGAGTATTGGCAGCCGATTTGAAAGATGAGGGCAAATTAGACTGGAACGATAAGGTCAGCGATTATTTACCGCAATTTCAATTGGGCGACCAAAACAATACCAACAAGGTTAGACTGGCCCACATTTTATCGCACACTTCAGGAACGCCTTACCATAGTTTTACGAATCTTGTCGAAGCCGGATTGCCATTGGAAAAAATTGCGGGACGCTTTAATGAGGTAAAACCGATCAGTGAACCCGGCGAAATGTATAGCTATCAGAATGCCATGTTCGCGCTCTGTGGAGAAATTATGCAAAAAGCGACGGGCGATGATATCAGTACTTTATTGCAGAATCGATTTTTTAAACCGTTAGGAATGCATACTGCCTCTACTGACTATGAGACCTTGATACAGGATGAAAATATTGCCATACCTCATTCAAAAAGAAGAAATTACTGGAAAAGCAAAAAACTTACAGACAGCTATGATAACGCAGTGGCCGCCGGAGCTATCAATGCCAGTGCGCTTGATATGGCCAAATGGATGCGATTTTTATTGGGGCATAACCCGGAGATGCTTGACAAGCCGGCTTTATCGGAAGCTTTTACGCCGCGTGTGGAAATCAATATCGGTCGTAAATATTACAAACGTTGGCCCGGACATGTTTCATCTCATTATGCCTTTGGATGGCGCATTCATAAATTCGAAGATGAAGCGACCAAAGACGAAACAACCATGTGGCATCATGGTGGAAGTGTAAACAGTTTTAGAAATGAGATTGCCGTCTACCCCGAAGCTGACCTTGGCATTTGCGTTTTGCTGAACAGCAATTCCAAATTGGCAAGAACCGTGATACCTGACTTGCACCAAATTGTAAGGGAAGTTTATAACAAGACTTTACAAGAATTACCTCGAACACCTGTGGAAACGGTGGCCGATTCTTTTGAGTGATTACCTAAACTTAAATTTTCAAAACCTTCTTACTGTATGGGCACGAGTTGGAAACTCGCGCTAGCGGGAGGCAATCCGTCCGAAACTAAAAAAGCCTCCGTGAAGAGGCTTAAACGGATCCTTTTTTCCAAAAATCACTGGCTTGTGCAACGGTTACTTTTGTTAGGTGTTTTTTTAATTTCTTCCTGCCATAACTCCTCCATCTACATCCCAAATGACTCCTGTTATCCAGGTTGCCTTATTGGAAAGCAGAAATAAAATTGTATTAGAAATGTCTTCAATAGTCCCAATTCTTCCAATTGGATGAAACCCATTAAATCCTTCAAGTGCTTTTTCTGCTTCTTCTTTTCCGCCAAAGACGCTATGAAAAACAGGTGTATTAACAACAGCCGGAGATACAGCATTTACTCTAATATTAAAATCCGCTAACTCCATTGCTAAATGTTGCGTTAAAGAATGTAATCCTGCTTTTTGCATTGAGTAGGCAGATGAAGGTGTTGCTTTTATGGCTTGTTTTGCCCACATCGAACCTATATTTACAATAGAACCTCCATTATTATCTTTCATTTTTTTGGCAACTTCTTGGGTAATAAAAAAGAAACCTCTGTTTAAATCAAGATAAGAA
>QIJL01000384.1 GCA_003232435.1 Flavobacteriales bacterium
TCACTTCGATATGAATATCGATGCGATCCAGTAGTGGTCCTGATATTTTGCCCAAATAACGTTGCATTTCAGCTGGGGAAGAAGTCACAGGAGCATCGGGATCATTGAAATAACCCCCGGGACTGGGATTCATACTGGCAACCAACATAAAGCTACTTGGGTAGGTAACGGTAAATCGCGCTCTTGAAATAGTGACCTCCCTATCTTCCAAAGGTTGGCGAAGCACTTCAAGCACACCACGTTTAAACTCTGGCAATTCATCTAAAAACAAGACCCCATTGTGAGAAAGCGAGATTTCACCGGGCTGAGGATAGGATCCCCCTCCTACTAAAGCTACATCTGAAATCGTTGGCTCATCAGCCCCATATTTTTGGTCTTGCCCACCACACTATGTATTTTTGTGGTTTCAAGAGCCTCTTGCAAGGTCATGGGCGGTAAAATCGAGGGCAGCCTTTTGGCCAACATCGTCTTTCCGGATCCAGGCGGGCCTATTAAAATAATATTATGACCACCTGCGGCCGCGATTTCCATACAACGTTTGATGCTTTCCTGTCCTTTGACATCCGAGAAATCGAATTCGGGAAAGTCAAGGCTTTTATAAAACTCTGCACGAGTATCTATAATGGTCTGTTCCAAAGGTTCTCCCGTGTCAAAGAAATCAATAACCTGTTTGATATTATCGACACCATAAACCTTTAAATCGGAAACTATCGCCGCCTCCTTTGCATTTTGGCTAGGAAGAATAAACCCTGCAAAGCCCTCTTCTTGCGCCTTTATCGCAATCGGCAATGCACCTTTGATGGGTTGCAGACTTCCATCCAAAGAAAGTTCGCCCATGATAATATACTTCTCAAGATTTTCAGATTGTATCTGGTTCGATGCCGTCAAGATTCCCAAGGCCAAAGTCAGATCATAGGCAGAACCTTCCTTTCGCATATCTGCAGGAGCCATATTGATCGTGATCTTTTTTCCAGGAATTTTGTAACCATTGTTCAAAAGAGCGGCTGCAATACGGTAGTTACTCTCTTTAATGGCATTATCGGGAAGGCCTACCAGATGGTAACCGACCCCGATATCGACATTGACCTCTACGGTAATCGTTTGGGCCTCGACCCCAAAAACGGCACTGCCATAAGCTTTTGAAAGCATCTATTTGTTCTTGTGCTTTAAATGTAAAATTAATTTTTTACTAATGGTACGTATTTAGTAAATTCTTTTAAATTGATTAAAAATATGGGCTCTATGCTAATTTAGGTGGGTGATCTATATTATTAACTGTTCTGTAAAGCACAATGTCATTTCGACAGAGATATATTTTGTCATTAAAGACAAAACATATCGACGAGAAATCTCGATCGGAATGACATTCGCAGATCAAAATTACACTAAGCATGCTACCCGCTATAAAAGACATAGAACCAAAATACGAGCCGAAATCAGAAGTAGAACAAGAAGAGCTTGTCGGGTGCTGTTAAATTCAATACTACCATTGGTTAAAATCAAAAATCCCGAATTAGTTTGTAATTACGATTACTAAACTAAAGCAAATATGTGGGTCATTCTACCCTTATTGTTTCTCTCAAGGATACTGGCTTACCATTGTAGGTATACCCTTCCAGCAAAATTTCAAAGTCCCCAACAATATCCGAGGTGTAAAAATTTATCGTCTTTTCTTCTGGCCCCAGTACCATATTTGGTTTCCAGAACAGTTGGTACCTATAGTCCGGAATATGATCCTGCCCATTATTTTCCAGATATTCTTGAAAAAAATATTTTTTTGTAGCCAAAGGTTTAAATAAGGTAACATTATATAAATAATCCTTAAAGAACGATTCATGAAAGTTTCCCTGAATAGTCTCTATTGCCATAATTCCCTGAAAAACTTGTGACCCCACTAAATATCGACTCCTTGAAATGTACACATTCTTTATTCTTTTAGCGTTGAAATCAATTATCTCCTTATGGTGTTGGATACAAACCCCGTCCATAATGACCAATGGCAGTAGATCATTACTTTCTAAATAAAGGTCAAATGGCCTTATCTGAAAAACGGAATCTCTACGATTGCTTTTTTTTATCCAAACATGATCAATAATCTCTACCATGGTTTCACCAATAGTTTTAAAACGGGTATAATCATCTAGGTCATATTTTTCATGATAACTTCTATAAAACGGGATGTCCTCTTCCTTGGTTATAATAGTATCCGACTTTACGCTTGCATAGGCATTTTCTATCTGATTATGGATACTTCTTGTCAATATCATTTCCTTCATCTCCTCACCAACGGTGAAGGCATCATGTTCCATACTTCTATATTCAGGGGAATTGTGTTTATCTATCAAAATATCCAGTTCTTCTTTGTCTTCATCAAGTGCTTGAAAGATACCAACGGTATTCTCATATCGTTCACCCAAATTGAAATAGAATACCCCATTTTTGTTTGAATTGGCTACTTGAAACATAAAATCTTTTCCTGGAAGAGAAAGAGCGATTCTTACCCCCGCCATTGGTTTCCCACTATCCTTAGCGATTACTTTACCAGAAATGAGTTCTCCTCTGAGCTCTGGCAAGAAAACCGTCTCATTCAACTTTAACGGGGTTTCTTCGCCATGTTTTTTATTAAAGGACAGGTAGTTGTGGGCCAAAGGTATATTTGGACGCTTAAAGTCATCGATTTTTCTGACAGATATGGAATAATTTCCATAAGTAGAGTACTCGGTCAAGCTATTGATCTTAAGGGAAACTTTTTTCCTCTTTTTGAATTTCTTCCTATTGGAGGATAATGAAACATAATTCGTTCCACTTTGTATCTTTGCAGCCGATGTCAGAACTGGAACAGGTTTTGGTTCTATAATACTATCGGTTTTAGACGAATCCACTTCTTTTTCTTCCAAATAGGCTTTAGGAATTATCTGGTAAGGGTTCAGTATACGAACATCGGATTGAAAAAAATGAGTTTGCCCGTCGTTCTTCATCCACTGTGTATACCCTATTAATTTATAGCTTCCCGTAGAAACCGTAGTCGGTATAAAAAAATCACCTTGGCCTAGGCCGTTCTCTAGCTTTATTTTATGTCGAAACACGGCTTGTTCGTCTTTTCCGACCATTTCAACATAGGCTATTTTGCTCAATCGACTTAAATTGCCAGATGCAGGGTTTTGACAATACACGCTATAGTACATACGCTCACCTACAAACAATGTAGTTGAATTGTAATGTATAAAAACGCTTTCTTTCGGTATACTTTTATATGCCTTCAATAGGTCGTTGTTTTTTATTATCGACTGTCCATAAAAGGTTCCCATGCTTAAAGCCAAAAAGATAACTGTAACTATTTCTACCCTTCTCATACTACTCGATTTATTCTTCGCTCCAAAACTCCGGAACTTCATTCGTTCCCAATACCGTACAATCTCCACATATCCTGCTTACCACAACATGAGGCCCTTCTCCCGGATCAGTGCCATTGTCACCAATGTATCTTACCAAATCATTCTCGACCATAGCGCTAAGAACACACGCCCCACCAAGGGATCTCAATGGGGGTGCGCTTTCGAGGCAAGGTACTATATATGATGGCAATGGCTCGCCTGGAAAAAAGTCGTCATAATCAAAAAAAATACGCCGTTCGGAGACCGTTGCCACATCAAAATACCCAAGCACTTTTTCATCTGTGCCATCTTCTGAAAACACATTGGCACTTAAAAAACCTGGTTGGGTCTCGGAAAAAAGGCTTTGCGCATTTGAAAACTCATCCAGGGTCTCAAAAAATGCAGATGCCGAATTCGACTGTACTAACTGCCTTACCAATATGCTATAGCGATGCGATATAATGTAATTGTCTCTATTGATGAACCTAACTAGAAGCCGGCTTACCCTGTCTTCTTCCAATCCATTGGTATCTTCAAGAATGATGGAATTGGAATTGTCCGTGGCATAGCATATTCGCTCCTCATTTTCCCTAGGCACGACTTCTACCGCACACGGAGGTATGCCAGGCCCGGGAACAGTGACCACCAAATCTTGCGATACCCATTTAGGCGCAATGATCTTATAGGTCTCCTCATATTCATATCTGTAATTTCTCGAACCGCCGCTGGGGTCAAAACTGTCAACATAAATAGCTATGCCATCGATACCATCATCGTGGGTGATCCTCTCGGCATACAAATTATCTATTTGGGCGACCGTGGGGAGTCTCCTTTTTTCCGAAACATAAGATCGACCATTACCGGTCGTAACCAGCAACCGATATTCGTTATCGGCTTCCGCTTCGAAAACAACGGTCGAAACATAGGTGCCAGCCACGGTCTCCTGAAAAACAAATTCGTTTCCCATATTATCAACGATCTTTACGTTCGCATTCGGTTCCGGAGCGGGGCCTTCACTTTCGAATCTATATGTACGCCCTAAAAAAATCTCTTGGCGTTTCGGTTCATTGGTAATGGTGGCCTCTATTACCAAAACACTTTCAAAGATCGTTGTTTTAGGCTCAAAGGGTTCTACACAATTGCTAGTAACCAAGATAATTAAAGTTGGTAGAAGAATAAATCGTATTCTTTTAAATATCATATTTGCCATAACTAGTTTCAAGAGGTTTAGAATTTAAAATTATACGTTATTGTCGGTACGGGAATTGAAAAAATAGAACTCTGATAAGCTTTTAATTCTCCGTTTTCCGTAACAAAAAATACTGAGTAGGGGTTGTTTCTACCAAGCACATTGTAAATAGAGAAATTCCAGAAACTATGGGCAAATTTCTTGATTTTGTGGTTGCCCTCCATATTAAAACTGAGGTCAAGTCTATAATAATCAGGAATTCTGAACTTATTCCGGTCACTATAAAATACATACTCGGCATTATTAAAATTATAACTCCCCAAAGGATAGGTAACGGGCCTTCCTGTTTGATATACAAAATTTGCAGATGCACTAAAACGCTTGGTAAACTTGTAATTGGCCACTAGGCTAATGTCGTGTGGCTTATCAAAATTTGATGGAAAAAATTCACCGTTGTTAATCCTTTCTTCGCTAAACTGGCTATCTAATTTCACAAAGGAGCGCGAATAGCTATAACCTAACCACCCGTTTAGTCTACCTTCATTCTTTTTTATCAAAAATTCTACTCCATATGCCTTTCCATCACCTTGCAATACCTCGGTCTCGATGGCTTCATTGAGCAGTAATTGCGCGCCTACCTTATAATCTAAAATGTTCGTGGATTTTTTGAAATAACCCTCAAGACTAAGTTCATATTTAGTGTTTTCAAAATTTTTGTGCAATCCTAACGAAAATTGATTCGCCTCTTGGGGTTTTATATTGAAATCCGAAAGTTTCCAGGTATCCGTAGGAGATACGGTGGTATTGTTAGATAGGGTATGAATGAACTGATAGATATTATTGTAACTTGCCTTTACCGAAAAATCTGGCATTAAAAAGTACCTTGCCGATACGCGTACTTCTGGGCCACCATAGGTTTCTATTACTTCATTGTTGTCAAATTCCCTTAGTTCTACGAATGTTCCATTGTTTTTTGGTCCATTTTCTTCGTAAATTCTTTGTGATGATTTGCCCAAGGCGGCATAAAAGGAATATCGAAGACCGGCATCGATCAATAATTTATCATTTACCGTAAAACTGTCAGAAATAAATATCCCGGATTCCAAGCCTCTCTCCTGTGGGATAGTCAAAGTCGTTATTATTGATTCAGGAGAACCGGGTCTTATGCCCCCTGGTGAGACTACATATAGTTTACTTGAAATACCATAATCAAATTTATGGGCATTGCTATGCAAGTATTTCATTTTTAGTTTGAACTCGGTTTCGTTGATCTTATACCCTAGTTCAAAATCATTATTCGAGTCCCCATCAAAACCGATCTCAAACCTATATTCGCTATTTGACAACAATACACTTAAAGAATTTTTCTCATTGAATTTATGGTCCCATTTTAATGAAGCAAGCCTGTTGCTGTAGTTGAACAAGGAGTCTGATGTTATACTAAAAACGTCTTTGCTGAAGTAGCCTGTAGCACGTAGTTCGTTGTTCTCATTGATGGTATGGTTATATTTGGCCACAACATCATAGAAAGAAGCCTTGCTGTCATTCAATTCTTCCTCATCCAAGGATCTCAAGATCCAATCGGAATAAGTAGCCCTGCCTCCAACAATAATCGCCGATTTACCTTTAATTATAGGGGTCTCTAGCATGAGATTACTTGTCACGGGACCTATTGACGCCTCACCTGAGAACTTTTGGGTATCCGCATCCTTGGTTCTGATATCGAAAACCGAAGATAATCTTCCTCCATATTCTGCAGGGATACTGCCTTTATAAATATTTACATCACCAGAGGTAAAAGGATTCAATGCCGAAAAAATACCAAAAAAATGGGAAGGGTTATAGATTACGGCATTGTCCAACAAAATAAGGTTTTGATCCGTCCTTCCCCCTCTCACATTGTATCCAGAAGCTCCCTCTCCCGCAGTCGAAATCCCCGGAAGGGTCACCGCAGCTTTTAATATGTCTCTTTCACCCAATACCAAAGGGATGTTTTTTATTTTTTCTATCTCAAGAACAGTAACCCCGGTCACCGCTTGTTCTACATTTCTGTCTCTATTTCCTTTTACCACGACTTCATCCAAAACCTCAAAACTTTCATTAAGATTAAAATTTAGTTGTCCGTCATTGTATATAATCACCTTCTTTTTGGTAGCTTCGATTCCGAGTGCGCTGGTTTCAAGTATATTGATGCCCGCAGGTAGTTCAAGCTCATAATATCCTTTTTCATCGGTAGCCGTCCCAATATTTTTACCTTGTACGATTATGGCCATCTCTGAAATGGGTTCACCAGTGATTCCATTTATTGCATATCCTGATAGAAAAAGTTCTTGCTTCCAATTATTTCTTGTCTGTTTCCCAATTCTGACCGTTTCTATTTTGCTGTTCTTTGTTGGCCTTTCTTCATTATAAAATAAAGGATCGACTTTTTCTTCACTTTTAACGATTGTTTCTTCCTGTTTGCCAAGGAAACCTTCAGGAAGTCTGTCATGAATAATGCTGTTTCGTGTGAGAATAACTTTATTCTTATCAAATACATAAAAATTGACAATGGTATTCTTGAAGATTTCCTCAAGAACAGTACTTACTAGAACATTCTTATAGTCTCCGGAAATCGGTTTATTGCTAAACCAGTCATCCAAATAAAAAAAATGGTAATCGCTGATTTCTTCAATTTGGGTTAACACGTCTTTTGTGGTGGAGTCTTTAAAGGACAAAGATATTTTAGTTGTATTATCTTGTGCTTCAATAAAATAAAAGGACAGTATCAACAATATGGTTAGCGCTTTTTTCATTTGGTCACGGTTTTTTCTTCAGATGGCATCAATATTTCTATCCGTTTCATAAGTGCTTTCATAAAGGCATTGCGATTGGAGTTTCGAAGAGATCTGGAAACTGAGTAAAAAGAATTGATTTCGTTCTTCATTTCGGGAAATAGGGCGGTAAGATCCTTTTTGCCTTTAATTTTATAATAGGAATCATTATAAATAAGCAAATATTGTTCTTTCTGGTCTATAAATTCATAGTACATAGCTCTTTTACCCTTTCTCTTAAGCCTATTTTTTCGGTGTTTTGCAAGTAAAACCAAATGTTCGTTCTTCAGAAATATCTCACAAAATCCAGAAATACCGGTTTCAAGCGGGGCTTCGTCAATTTTAACGAATCTACGGTCGTCAATCGTGAATTCCGCTATTTTATCCTTAAAAAGTTGTAGTGTGACTCCACCTAACCTATCCTTTTGTTTTATAAGTAATTCATCTTCAAACACATCGTACTTCATCTCTAGGTTAGAAAAAAACTGCCCGTCATAAATAACCGAGCCCTTTAAAAAATTTGGTGAACTTAAAAATTTTGTTTTTTCATTTATGGTCCTATACTTTTGCTTGTATACAATAGCATTGTACAGACCGGTATTCTCAATCCCGACCAATTGATCAAACCATACATAATAGCCTCTCTCATGCCTAATACCCTGACCAAAGCTCATGAAAAAATGCAGTATACAGATTGTTGTAAGTATAGCTGTATGTATCGTTCGTTTTCTTGACATAGTATAGGTTTTGGTTTAAAAGTAGCTAAATCAATATGCAATTTTCAAGTTACATAGAATAATCTGGCAAATAAATGTGCATTGTCTTTTGTCTAAGATTTCCGGCTATTATATAACTAAACTACCATCGGCTATAGTCGATGGGTTTGGCCTCAAGACAACTAAGTTCTGCCAATTTCCGTACCGCTTTACGTATTTCGCTTTACGCTTTTTCGTATGGCGTAGGTAAAAATACTAAAGTCTTCGCCCCCGCCCGAATGACTAGTCGGGCGGGTAAAGGTGAGGGATTCCCCCCCAGAAGGTTATACTCATGACACATGAAAACCCGAATTTCTATAAGCGTCTTTTTGCCTCTAACGTCGTTAAAATTATTAACCATAGCTACGGCTATGCCTAATAATTTTGCCTTGTTAGAAACAAAAATACGCATCCTAGATTCTCCGATTTTTCATGTGTCATGAGTATACATTAAAATTTTGTATGTGTAAAAGCAATATGTACTGGGACAATACAAATATTTAGAAACAGCCTTGAGAATTAGTCAGGCCTTAAAACCAAAACCGACTCCGCCTTTTCAATAATCTCTTCTTTGTTCATCATCATCTTTCGAAACTCGCCATTGACGAACATTTCAGCCTGATTTCTGTAATGCTTACTAAAGGGATTTCCCGATTGCCCAGTAGGAAGAATACTCAGACTATTTTCAACATCGGAAAAATCAATAATGCGACGAGTAGATGACCCTGAACCGACTTTGTAGAATCCATCTTCGGAATAACCGAACCCAAGATCGTTGATGACCTCGGGGCATTAAAATTCCAAAAACCAAATTCCAAGTTCCAAGTTCCAAAAATAACTTGCGAAAAAAATTGCGCCGACCTGCCTGTCTGCCGATACAAGCAGGCCTGCCCGCCATAAGAGGGTTGGCCATACTCGTATCGAAATGAACATTGACTTCACTCGACTGTCCATTTAAGTCTTGCTTTCCGTCGCAGTCAGGAGTAAGCGATGAAGTGAAAATACCTGCAGTAAGAACAAAAATACCCACAAGTATCAACAACGACCAGCCTATCTTTTTAAGTATTCGCATGTGAGGGAGTTTGACAGGAAAGATTGAACTATTTCGAAAGATAAAAAAGCTATTGGGCTTTGGCAATTCTCGCCTCCTCTGAGGTTTTAAATTGTTGAAGCCCCTTCTCGAGCCAGTTTTTATATTCGGCCGCATCGGTATATTGGACCGCCGAATTCAATACTTCGAGATCCGGGGATAACAATACATAATAGGGCTGTGAAGCTGCATTGAAGTTTATCGTTTGAAAAGTACCCCACTTCTGCCCTATCGTCTCTATGGATTTCACCCTACCGGAATCGAACTGAAAATTAAATTGTTCTTCTTCGGGAAGCTCCTTTCGATCATCGACATAAAGCGAAATCAAGACATAATCTTCGTTTATGATAGGAAAGATATCCGGTTCGCTCCAAACATTTTCCTCCATCTTTCGGCAATTGACGCAGGCCCATCCCGTAAAGTCCAATAAAATGGGTTTGTTCTCTTTTTTTGCAAAGGCCACACCTTTCTCAAAATCTTTGAAACAATTAATACCAAGAGGACAATCATTTTCTTTCACCGCAACCGTATAGAAATCAGGGGGTAAAAATCCGAATAGCTTTAAATTGATTGTATTGAATAGTCCGAGAGACAAATACAGGGCGAACGCCACACTCAAAAAACCGACTCCTTTTCTAGGTACTGACAGCTTTTGTTTCGGGCCGTCATGTGGAAAGCGGAAAACCCCGAAAAGATAAAGTGCCAACAGAACGAAAAGTAAAATCCAGATTCCAATGAATATCTCCCTTTTTAGAATATCCCAGCCACCAACTAAATCGGCATTCGATAAGAACTTAAAGGCCAAGGCCAATTCCAAAAATCCCAAAACGACCTTTACAGTGGTCATCCACCCGCCGGACTTTGGCAACGAATTCAACCAGGCCGGAAACAATGCGAACAGAGCAAATGGCAATGCCAAGGCTACTCCAAAGCCCGTCATGCCTGCCGTAAGATTAACGGCTACGTCGCCTTCCTCTAAGACGGTACCGCCTAAGGGCCTGTACATGAAAAGGAAACAATGGCCAAGGTTACCGCCATAAAAAATATACCCAGCACGCCACCTACTTTGGTCGAAGCGGAATCCATTTTATTGGCCCATGAACTAGGCAAGGTCAGTTCGTAATACCCGAAGAAGGAAAAAGCGAAAAAGACGAAAATCAAAAAGAAAGCGATATTGAGCCAAATATTGGTGGCAATGGTATTCAAGATCTGGGAATCTACCGAATCGAACAAATGAAAAGGAAGGCTCAATAAAAAGTAAATAAGCACGATAAAAAACCCGTAGAGAATCGCACTTGCAACTCCCTTTGATTTAT
>QIJL01000419.1 GCA_003232435.1 Flavobacteriales bacterium
GTGCCTTTGGGTGCGGTAAAGTCCATTCCACGGTGCATTTTTCGAGCTTTGGTAAACGGATCTGAGCGCCAACCGAAACCAGATGCCATTCGCATCAGGTCATCATTATTGATGGGTTGTATGGCCGGTATTGCCACTAATAGTTTCTCCTTTTCCTCGGCTAATTTGGTGATTTCGTCCAGCGATTTCGATTGAATGGCCATCTGCTTTTTAATGATATCCAGCCGTCTTGTGGTCGAAGCGATCATTTCGGAGTTATTGAAACCTTCCAGGGATTTATAACGGTTGATTCCTCCAAATCCCGCGCGACGCTGTTCTTCGGGAATCGGGTTCGCCTCAAAATATAGGCGATAAATATTATTGTCACGATCTTCGATATTGGCCAAAACCTCTTCGATCTGCTCCATTTTCTTATCGAGCAATTCGAATTGCAGTTCGTAATTTTTTACTTCACGACGTAAAGAAAGTTCGCGAGGGGTGTTGATCAAATTGGTATTCATCAAAAAGATAACGGAAAGTAATCCGAAGAGGAGCGATCCCAAAAAGAAAAAAGCAATATTACGGTACTGTTTCGATTTCTGAGGCTCGATCTTGCGGTACGACAGCGTATCGGGATCGTAATAATATTTTACCTTAGACATAAATGGATTTTATCCTATTTTTGCGCAACTGTTTTTTACAGAACAAACAAATATAAAAATTGTTTTGTACAAATTGTTAAAATTTGCAAAACCTTAGCAATTTCTATGACTTCCAAAGATATTCGGTCGAATTTTTTGAACTTTTTTAAAGGTAAAGAACATAAAATCGTTCCCTCCGCCCCAATGGTCATCAAAGATGACCCCACCTTGATGTTCACAAATGCCGGTATGAACCAGTTCAAGGAATTTTTCCTAGGAAATACGGTTTCAAAGAGCTCTCGAATTGCAGATACACAGAAATGTCTTAGAGTCAGTGGTAAACACAATGATTTAGAAGAAGTCGGAAAAGACACTTACCACCACACCATGTTCGAGATGTTGGGTAACTGGAGTTTCGGGGATCCTGCCCGTTCCGCAGGCGGGTATTTCAAAAAGGAAGCTATCGAATGGGCCTGGGAATTTCTGACAGAGGTTTGTAAAATCGATAAAAATAGTCTCTATGTTTCCGTTTTTGAAGGAAGCGATGACGCTGATAATTTAGAAAAAGATCAGGAAGCTTTTAATCTCTGGAAGGCGATTGTACCCGAAGATCGCATAATCCTTGGAAATAAAAAAGACAATTTTTGGGAAATGGGCGAGCAAGGTCCGTGTGGGCCGTGTTCTGAGATTCATGTTGATATCCGCTCCGCCGAGGAAAAAAAGAAAGTCTTAGGAGCCTCACTGGTCAATCAAGACCATCCGTTGGTCGTTGAGATTTGGAACCTGGTCTTCATGCAATACAATCGCAAGGCCGACGGAAGTCTTGAAAACCTTCCTGCAAAACACGTCGATACCGGTATGGGCTTTGAGCGTTTGTGTATGGTCTTACAAGGCGTACAATCAAATTATGACACCGATGTATTCAAGCCGTTGATTCGAGAGATAGAAACTATTGCGAACTCGAAATACGGCGAGCTGGAAGATGCGGATATTGCGATTCGGGTAATCGCCGATCATATTCGGGCCGTGGCATTTTCAATCGCAGACGGACAGTTGCCAAGTAATACCGGCGCAGGCTATGTCATTCGCAGAATATTGCGTAGGGCCATTCGCTACGGATTTACCTTTTTGAATACCAAAGAACCTTTTATCTATCGTCTGACCAAAGTTTTGGTCGAGAACATGGGCGATACTTTCAAGGAACTCAAAGAACAGCAACAGTTGATAGAAAATGTCATCAAGGAAGAAGAACATTCTTTTTTGAAAACTTTAGATCAAGGATTGGTTCTGCTGGATGGTTTGATTTCCAACGCCAAAGGAAAAGAGATTGACGGTAGAAAGGCTTTTGAACTATATGATACCTACGGCTTTCCCATAGACCTGACCGCTCTCATTTTGAGCGAGAAGGGTTTTTCTTTGGATGAAAAAGGATTCGAAACCGCCATGCAAGAGCAAAAAGACCGCTCAAGAAGAGCTTCGGAAACCTCAAAAGAGGATTGGATGGTCATGTCGGACGATGTAGAGCAAGAATTCGTCGGTTATGATTCATTAGAGGCCCAAGTGAAGCTGGTCAAATACCGAAAAGTGACCTCGAAAAAAGATGGGGAACGATTTCAAATGGTTTTTAATTTGACACCGTTTTACCCTGAAGGCGGTGGGCAAGTAGGGGACAAGGGTTATCTGGAAGTGCCCAATAGTGATGTAGTTTATATTCTCGATACCAAAAAGGAGAATAGCGAAATCATTCATTTTTCAAAGAACCTTCCTAAACACTTGAATGAAACTTTTACTGCCGTAGTCGATAAAAAGCAGCGGCAACGAACCGAAGCCAATCATACGGCGACACATCTGTTACATCAGGCTTTACGCGAAGTTTTAGGTAAGCATGTCGAGCAAAAAGGTTCCGCGGTGCACTCAAGATATTTGCGTTTTGATTTTTCTCATTTTTCGAAAATGGCGGCTGAAGAATTACAGGCTGTTGAAAATTTTGTGAATTCACGAATTGATGGACAGTTGCCCTTTGAGGAAAAAAGAAATGTACCTATCGAAGAAGCAATGGCCGAAGGTGCTATGGCCTTGTTCGGGGAGAAATACGGCGATGCCGTTCGAACAGTTAGATTCGGTCGATCGATTGAGTTATGCGGAGGCACCCATGTAAAGAACACCGGCGACATCTGGCATTTTAAGGTTACTTCAGAAGGTGCTGTAGCAGCGGGCATACGACGTATCGAAGCTATAACTTCTGATGCCGTCAAGGATTTTTACTCTGAGAATAATCGAAAGTTATTCATAATCAAAGGTTTGTTAAACGGTGCGCAAGATCCTGTCAAGGCGGTGGAATCTTTACAGGAAGAAAATACGCGATTGAAAAAAGAAGTCGAGCAACTTTTAAAAGCCAAGGCCAAAAACCTAAAAGGGGAATTGCAAAATGAACTGGCAGCTATAAACGGAGTTCAATTTCTTGCAAAAAAGATTGATCTCGACGCTGCCGGAATCAAGGACCTTTCTTTTGAAATGGGCGGCAATCAAAAGAATCTGTTTCTTCTTTTTGGAACCGAACAAAACGGGAAGGCTTTATTGTCATGTTATATTTCAAAGGAACTGGTCGCTGAAAAAGATTTGAACGCTGGCGATATCGTTCGTGAATTAGGTAAGTATATTCAAGGCGGCGGCGGCGGCCAACCTTTCTTCGCAACAGCCGGTGGTAAAAATCCTGCCGGTTTAGACGAAGCGCTCGAAAAAGCGAAGGATTATTTGAAATAGCCTAGACCCCAAAGGTCTTCAAGACCTTTGGGGTCCCACACCTCAAGAAACTATGAAACTCCAAACCCAAATTCCTTTAAATCGGGCTGAGAATCAAATTGATTACAATAGTCGGTTACTTCTTTTGGGTTCTTGTTTTTCTGATAATATTGGAAAGAAATGCGAATATTTTAAGTTTCGATCATTGCAAAATCCGTTTGGGATATTATTCCATCCAAAAGCGATTGAAAACTTGATTTCAAAATCCATTGATCAAGAAATCTACTGCGAAGAAGATGTGTTTTTTCACAATGAACGCTGGCATTGTTTTGATGCACATTCCGACTTAAGTGACCCATCCGAAGAAAGCCTTATCAAAAATTTGAATGAAGGCCTGGAGTCTACCCTCGCACAAATCCAAAAGGTCACACATATCATAATTACATTGGGCACGGCTTGGATATATCGAAGAACGGAAACCGAAAAAATTGCTTCAAATTGCCATAAAATTCTGCAATCTGAATTCAAGAAAGAACTTTTATCGCCTGGAGAAATTTTAGGTTGTTTGAAGAATATCCTAGACAAGATATCATCGGTCAACAAAAACACACAGTTGATTTTTACGATTTCCCCAGTCCGGCATTTGAAAGATGGTTTTGTGGAAAATCAACAAAGTAAGGCACATTTGATTTCTGCTGTCCATAATATTTTGAATACTTCGTACCTCGAACTTCATACCTCGTACTTTGCCAGTTACGAAATCATGATGGACGAACTCCGTGACTACAGATTCTATGAAGCTGACATGATCCATCCCAATCAATTGGCTATGGATTATATCTGGGAAAGGTTCAAAACAGTTTGGATTTCGGAAGATTCATTTTCCACTATGGAAAAAGTCGCTGAAGTTCAAAAGGGGCTACAGCACCGACCATTTAATCCGGATTCTGAACAACATCAAAAATTCACGAAATCGCTCAAGGATAAAATCATGTATCTTCAGCAAGAGCATTCGTTCATAGAATTTTAGGGTCATGAAAAAAATACTGATCGGCGTAATAATAGCCCTAGCAGGAGTATCGATTTTTCGTTCGTGCACCGCTGATAAAAAAGAAAAATCCATCCTTCAGGAAAATTCAATGCTGATCCAGCAACAAATCGAAAACGTTTCGAAATTGGTTGTGACCGAAGGTCACTTTGCCGAAGTCTATAATTACAAAGATTCACAATTGCTGTTTGGCACATTGATGACCGCGAATAAAAAGGCATTGGTCGTCGCGAATGCCGAAGTTACGGTTGCTTACGATTTGTCGAAGATCGATTTTGAAATAGATGAAACCAATAAAATATTGCGAATCAAAAGTATACCCGAAGCCGAGATAAAAATCAACCCTGATTTTGAATATTATGATGTGACCGCCGACTACTTCAATCCGTTTGATGAAAAGGATTATAATCGGATTAAAAATAATGTCAACGCCTCTTTGATGAAAAAGGTTGAAGCATCTTCCCTAAAAACCAATGCCCAGAATCGCCTCTTGAGCGAATTGCAAAAGTTTTATATTTTGACCAATTCGATGGAGTGGACGTTGGAGTTCCAAGGCGAATCGGTCGATCAAAGTTTTGAAATCTTCAAAGAGAGCATAATCGATTAAAATATAAAAATCCCGAAGGGATTATATGTTTATAGAACGGGATAGCTAACGTAATATACGACCCCGAAGGGGGTCGAACTTCCGTCAAAAATAATTCTATAAATATTCGATCCCTTTGGCATCGCGAATCCTTTGATTTTTTTAAACCTTTCAAGTTTAAGGATAAGGTCTCTTTATTTCTCTGATGGAGTCGAATTTATCGACTGTAACGATAGCTATACATATTTGATTCCTACGGAATCCTCATTTTTGGGTTTCCACGTCGATGTTAAAGTTTCCCGAAAACGTGATAACGTCTACGGGTTTGTTTCTAAATTGATCACAAATCACAAAACAAACGAAAGAAGAAATTTTTTAAGAGCATCGGGACTTTTGGGTGCCGGACTATTAATTCCCAAAGTAAATTTTGCCTCTAGCGGCACCTTTCCGGTCAATGATAATGTCAACGTATTTGGAAAACGTGAAGGATATAGCGACGAGATCAGCATCTTAGTTTCAATGATGGATTGGATGCGTGGAGTCATTCTTCGAGATGCCAATGGGCTTTCTCAAAAAGAACTCGATTTCTTGTTAGATGAAAAGTCGAATTCGATCGGGGCCATGCTCATGCACCTTGTCGCAACAGAACGTTTTTATCAACTCGATACGTTCACGGGCGTTGCCAAAAGTAAGCTCAACTTTGGTGTTGAAGAGGAGATGTGGGAAGCAGCTAGCAATCTTGGCGATTCGGGACGTAAAACTTTTAAGGGCAGACCACTATCTTTTTATATTGATAAATTAGGGGAGGTTCGTGAATTCTCGAAAAACGAACTTAAAAATCGTGAAGATAGTTGGCTTAGGGAATCCACCAAATTTTGGGGAGGGAAACAGGTCAACAATTACTGCAAATGGTTTCATGTCGTTGAACATGAATCAAACCATAACGGACAGATTCGGTTTATCAAAAGTCGGGCTTCTTAAATCTATTCCACAAATTTCTTCGCCCATTTAATATACTGCCCCCAATCATAATCGGTCACATCGTGTTTTCCGGTTCGAATGTGATAGGCAACCGTATTTTGAATCGGCTGATTTACTTCCGGCATTATGTTGGAAGGAATTCCTTCTTTTCCGAATAAATTATAAACAGGTGTGGCATAATATGCAGAAAGAAATTCTCCTCGAGGATCGGCCCATTCATCTTCTTGGGCACTGGCGACATATAGCGGTCGCGGTGCGATCAAGGCCAACAATTGATGTTGATCGACAGGAAGCGTTTCTTCATTATCATTGTACGCATTGAAATTATCGCAAAACCAATGCGGAAAAGAAGTATTGATGCGTGCCACGGTTTCCCCGAATTTTCTTTTTGAAAGTGCCGCCCCTCCGCAACCGGAATCATTTGAAATCACGCCCGCAAATCGTTGGTCGGAAGCACCTGCCCAGAGCGAAGTTTTCCCCAAACGGGAATGACCGAAGGCTATAACCTTGGTCTCGTCTATATCGATATCGGTTTCAAAATAATCCAAAGTTTTACTAAGAGCAAAAGACCACGCCGCAATGCTTCCCCATTCTTCGGGTTTCGGATTTTTTTGCCCATCCTCATAAAACAAAGAATGTAGACCATCTGAAAAATCATTTTTATCGGGATCTACCTCGCCATAATAAATCGTAGCCAATCCGAAACCGCCATCTATTATTTTTTCTATGGCCCAACGATGAGAGCGAGCACCACGAGAAGATTCCTTCGGGCGATTATCCGTAATCCCCAATTTATCACTATTCATGACCCAGGCATCGGTCATAATAATATTCGGGTCTTCGTTGACCGTATGATTTCCCAGAAAATTATGGCTCAAAAAAATCGGTGTTTTTGATTTTTCCTTTGGTAGATATATTAAAACCGTGAAACTGATCGAGCGGTTGTTTTTCGATATAGTGGCTTTAACTTGCTTGCGAATTGCCTTCCCGTTTATGGCATCTTCTCCCTGTTCGATAACTTCAAAAGCAAGATCGTCGATTTCCCCTGGGACTTCTCCATAGACATTTTCCTCAAAAAGGGTATAGAGCCCGGATCTGCGTTTTTCAAGCCAATCTTCTGAAGATGTAATGATATCTCCGTTAAAAGTCAATAAAGGGTCGGGCACCTTAAATTCTGGAACCTTGCTTTCGTCATAGTTGTATTCTGGTTCTGACTGCGCTTTGGTCATTTGCACCATAAAAAAGAAAAATAATAAAAGCGATAATAACTTCATCTGTTTTAATTTGAACTTAATCTCTTTATAGTTTGGCTAAAGCCCAGTATGATTGCCTATCTATCCACGGGCTGAAGCCTGTGGCAAAAGATTTTTAATTAATCCCTAAAGTGGAAATTTGAATTTTGATTTAAATGCCTCTTGGACCTGCCGGCAGGCAGGTTTATCCAGAGGATGAAATTTAGTGCCCACTTATTGGCTTTAGCCAAACCAACAATACAATTTAGCTATTTTGATTTTAAAGGACTGAATTTTGCATCGACCAATCGCAATCCATCATCGATCAAATGCCCTACTTTCGGATTGTTCAATTTGACCCCTTCAAGATGTTCCGCTATTTTTTTGGCAAAATCTTCGTCTCCATTGTTTTTGGCCAGTTCGTATAATTCGACAGGTAACAACCAATCGTTCGAGAATTTCTCTTTAACTTCCTTAAAGACCTTATTTCTCGAAATGGTGGTATTCTTTCCTTCTCTAAAATGCCGAATCTGCTCATAGTACCGTTCCAGATTTCTTTGTTCTTCTGAAATCTTGGATTTGATGGTGGAGGAGGAAACTTCATGGGTAATCAAATCAAAACTGCCAAGGTCTGCAGGGCCGTTAAAACAGGAAACAATTTCTTGCCCGATGGCCATGTTATATAACTCATTTTCGGATTTAAAGAGAACTTTCTTGCCATGGGCTACCGTGCAATTCCTGAAAGTGACCAATAGAATTTTGCCTTGAAGGTTTCTAGTGCCCGTAATAATCTCCCCTGAAACGGTAATATCGCCTTCAAATTCCAACGAAACGGCTTGTGCCTCATAAATGTTATATGCTTTCAGGTCACGCGGGCTCATATCTTCGATCGCCAAGTTGATGCCTCTCAACATTCCTATCGGGGATCCGAAACCTATTGCATGCTGTCTTTTATCTTGCCCAACGAGCTCTTTTTCGCGATAGGCCAAGGCCGTTTCGCCAGTGGTCTGAAAATAAACTGGCTTACCTTCATGTTCGATAACATTTTCAAAATTACCGGAAACCTGAAGCCCGGTGCTCAATTCGATTGTGCCCAATTCTTTTGAATTGATTAATTTTTTGAGCCCTTCTAGGCCTCCGGTGCGCAGGGCCATGGTATTTGCAAAATCCTCTAAAACCTGACTCAGAAATGCAAAATCAGGAGTGACAAACAGCTGGGGTTGGGGTTTCGTGATATCGAAAGCAGTATTTGCGGCTTCAAAAGAATATGGAATTTTCTTGACCGCACCGGTCATGCACCAAGCACTTTCCCCGATCGAAGAAAGTAATCCGGCACCGTATATTTTAGGGTCTTCGACCGAACCTATGAGCCCGTATTCGACCGTCCACCAATGCAGATTTCTGATGAGTGCCATTTCACTGGGTTCGCCCATATTCTCTTGCAAATACTCGATTTGCTTTTCTGCTTTGTGTATTTCTTCTTTTGGAGTGCCCTGTGCTTCTTTGATAATTGATAAATGTCGTACGGCCTCGTACAGCTCATAATCTTTAGCGCTCGAAATCGCTTTGCATCCTATCTCTCCGAACCGTCTTAAATATTCTGCATATTCCGGATTCGCAATAATCGGAGCATGTCCGGCACCTTCGTGAATAATATCCGGGGCAGGGGTATATTCGATATGGTCCAGTTGTCTGATATCGGAGGCGATAACCAAAACATTGTAGGCCTGGAATTCCATAAATGCGGAGGGAGGAATAAATCCATCGACCGCAACGGCGGCCCAACCGAGTTCTTTTAGAATTCTGTTCATTCCGTACATATTCGGAATGTGATCTGTGGAGATTCCTGTTTTTGCCAATCCCTCCGAATACGACTGGTGGGCAAATTCACTAAGGTAGTCCACGTTCTTGCGCATTACATAGCGCCATACCGCTTGATCGATGGCGGTATAAGTGTCATAATTCTGAGGTTTGATAAATTGTTTGAGATGTTCGGGCAACTTATCTAAAATGGGATTGCTTTCGTATGACATTTAATTAAAACTTTGAGTTACTAAAAGAGACTGTTTTGAAATATCTCGATTATTTTCTCCCGCCCGTACCGTTCGGGCGGGTATAGCCTCTTTTTGCGCACAACGTCGTTAAAATTTTGAACCGTCCGCCTTAGGCGGATGCTTAACCGCCGGCCAGCGGATGCCTAGTTCCCCGCCAGAATGACCTGTCGGGCTGGTGCATCAAAAATAGGCTATAACAATTCTAACGACATATTTCAAAACAGTCTCTAGGTTACGAAAACCTGTGATGTTGGGATTCCTCCTTCGTCGGAATGACAGATTCCACCTTTTGTCATTCCGACGAAGGAGGAATCCCTACCCTTAAAGGCAGCGATTCTTGAAACTACAACGTACAAAAAAACCTCCCATTCCGAAGAAAGAAGGCTTCGCTGTTTTATGAAAAAGCCCTTTAATTCGTGGCCACCGCATTGGGTGGATACGCCTGTAGAATTTCAGAAACGAATTCTTTGATTCGCGCCTCTTTCTTCTCCATTTTGCCCATATTGTCAAGGGTGCCAACTCCCTTACCTTGCCAAACCAATTCTTTTTCTTTGGCATCGATTAGGTCGATGTACAAAGAGCCTTCGGTGCGGGTCGTTGCTATTGGCCCACCAGCGCCTGCACCCCAAAATCCTGGGCCCCAACCGCCCCAACCAAAGCCTCCCCAGCCAAAGCCTCCCCAGCCCATGCCTCCCCAGCCCATGCCTCCCCAGCCCCAACCGCAGTTGTTGTTGTAAATATCCACTTGGTCTTTCTCCTTCGTAAAAATGCTCACCAACAAATCTGGGTTATCTGATTTCACAAAACCACGAGTGGTCATTTCGGCTTCAATGGCCTTTAGAATACGTTTTTTATCTAAATCGGAAATATGGGCCTTGTCGATGCCGGTTTTGTAAAAGGCATACGATTTATATTCGTTGAAGTTCTTTTCTGTATCGTAGTCAGACAATACACGTACCGAGGTGCAAGATGCCAATAGCATGAGCACAAGTACTGGAAGCGCTAAAATTTTAACTTTTTTCATAACAATATGTTTTTGAATTAGATTCAGTTATTATCCTTATAAAATGTCTCAAAAACTGTGCCGAACACTGATGTTTTGGTCCTTGAAAACTATGATTGCTGCGAATTTGTTTTGGGGTCATATCCATAAGGGCAATGCCTGCATCCGCTTTCACAACAATAGCCTCGCTTCAAATGGTATTGCTCGGTAAAAACCCGATACCCTTCTTCAGACCAATAAAAATCGCCCTCTTCAATCGGAATTATCTCTTTCACGGCCGTTGTTTAGATTTCGGCACAACCATAAAATTAATCGATTTTTGTTAATAATCACGGTTTTGCACATTGAAACTGCTTGTTTTAATGGGTAATTCGTACCACGTGCCGATTTTAGGCAATTGTTGGCAAGAAATTTGGTTTGATAGATTGATCGCACTTGCAACAATTATCTTTGTATGCAAACGTTCTAAAGCTGGATCATGATTTTAATCTTTAAACACTTGTTTCGCAAGAATTACGTTGGCCTTTCGCTATGGCCTTTCATCATTTTAAAGAACGATTCTTTAAAGGAAGATGTTTTTTTGATTAACCATGAGAAGATACATCTACGACAACAACTAGAACTGCTCATACTTCCTTTTTATATTATTTATATGCTGGAATGGATTATCAAATCGATTTATTATTTAGATCGATACAAGGGTTATCAGAGTATCAGTTTTGAGCGCGAGGCATATCACAACGAGAAGAACTTAGATTACCCGAATCAAAGAAGGCCCTTTAGCTTTATTAAATATCTTTGGGAATAAATCTCCCTGGGTGTCGGTTTACAATCAAAAAATACAACTTCCAATTTTAGAGAAAAAAAGGATTTCGCTTTTTATTAAGCGGGAAGACCTCTTACATCCGATTATTTCGGGGAATAAATATCGAAAGTTGAAATATAATTTGGCCGAAGCCGAGAAGCAGGGTCATAATACTATTTTGACTTTCGGAGGAGCTTTTTCCAACCATATCGCCGCTACCGCTTGTGCAGGGAAAGAATATGGATTCGAGACAATTGGCATTGTCCGCGGAGAAGAACTGAAAGAAAGTTTTCTTGAAAATCCAACTTTGAAATTGGCTCATGAACATAGGATGCAGTTCAAGTTCATTTCCCGAATGGATTATAGAAGGAAGGAAGATTCCGGTTTTTTGGAGAACCTAAAACATGAATATGGCCGATTTTATATCCTTCCGGAAGGGGGTACGAACCAATTGGCGGTAAAAGGTTGCGAGGAGATTTTATTCGATTCCGACAGTATTTTTGACTTTGTTTGTTGTGCCGTTGGTACAGGTGGAACCCTTTCAGGAATAATCAATTCCGCTGAAAACGAACAAACCGTCTTGGGCTTTTCAGCCTTGAAAGGCGATTTTTTAAAGGAAGATATTCGTAAATTCGCACTCAAGAAAAATTGGGATTTAGTATCGGAATATCATTTTGGCGGTTATGCCAAGGTTACTTCCGAATTGATTCGATTCTTAAATTATTTTAAGGAAAGAACCAACATTTTATTGGATCCCATCTATACCGGAAAGATGGTTTACGGCATTTTGGATATGGTCGGAAAAGACGTATTCAAGCCCGGTACCCAAATTTTAGCGATTCATACGGGCGGACTGCAAGGTATCGCCGGAATGAATCGAAAGCTAGAAAAGAAGAACAAACCTTTGATCGTTATATGATTAAGAAGTTAACGCTGTTTTGTGCCCTTGCGATTGTAGCTTCAAGCTGCAAGGTCAAACAAAAAGTCACTTATGTCGACCCGAGTGAAAGAGGTCCGAAGGTGGTAGTCGATAAAAAGAATACGATTCCTGAAAAAAAGGAAGATGACGGACTTTATCCGTTGCCCGAGGATTCTGGAGAGTTCCAGCAAATTGAAATAGGCTCCATTTCAGAATACATCGATGAATTTGCCGAGATCGCACAATTCGAAATGAAGGCTTTTGGGATCCCGGCCAGTATAACCCTGGCCCAAGGGCTACTCGAAAGTGGATTTGGCAAAGGAGAACTCGCCGCGAAGACCAACAATCATTTTGGTATAAAATGCCATACAGGTTGGGAAGGCGATTTTGACTATTACGATGATGATGAAAAAGGGGAATGTTTTCGAAAATACAATCACCCCATGTATTCGTATCGCGATCATAGCCTCTTTTTGACTTCCCGTTCGCGCTATTCTTTTTTATTCGATTTGAGACCGACAGATTACAAAAAATGGGCAAGGGGATTGAGCAAAGCTGGTTACGCGACGGATAGAAAGTATCCACAGAAATTAATTTCGTTGATAGAGCAACATGGGCTGCACAAGTATGACAGACCGATTAAAGACCGTAGTGAAATTGCTAACGTCTCTTCAAGGCTAGGTGATGACGACCGAACGCATACGGTAAAAAGCGGCGATACGTTATATTCGATCTCCAAGAGGTATTCCATTTCCTTGGATGAGCTAAAGCGCATCAACAAAATGAAAGATACGAACCTCGCCATTGGCCAAAAGTTGATCTTGGAATCGGAGTAGAACTTTTTACCATTTGTATAACTTGAGCCGGTAGGCAGGCTTGAACTTGAACTTGCACTTGAACTTAAAACATGATCTACCAACGCAGTAGTGCCCTTTTTGCAGAAGCCAAAAAATATATTCCAGGCGGAGTGAACTCTCCGGTTCGGGCGTTCAAAGCCGTTGGCGGCGACCCGATTTTTGTAAAGGAAGCCAAAGGTGCATACCTCTACGACGAAGACGGCAATCGCCTGATCGACTATATCGCCTCATGGGGGCCCTTGATTTTGGGCCACGCCTATGAGCCCGTTATCAATGCGGTTATCGAAAAAGCGAAAAAAGGAACTTCCTTCGGAATGCCCACCGAAATAGAGACCGAACTTGCAAAACTAGCGGTCTCCATGGTGCCGAATATCGATAAGATCCGTTTTGTAAATAGCGGTACGGAAGCCTGTATGAGCGCGGTTCGTTTGGCCAGAGGGTTTACGGGAAAAGATAAGATCATCAAATTCGCCGGATGCTATCACGGCCACTCCGATTCGTTTTTGATACAGGCGGGAAGTGGCGCGGTTACTTTTGGAAGTCCGAATAGCCCAGGGGTAACTCAAGGAACCGCGAAGGACACCTTGCTTGCGGATTATAATGATCTGGCAAGCGTCAAAGCTTTGGTAGATGCAAATCAAGATGAAATTTCGGCTGTCATCATCGAGCCCGTTGCCGGAAATATGGGTTGTATTATTCCTGCGGATGAATTTATAAACGGATTAAGAACCCTTTGTACCCAAAATAGTATTCTGTTGATTTTCGATGAAGTCATGACCGGCTTCCGATTGGGAAAAGGCGGCGCACAGGAAGCTCTCGGCATCGATGCCGATATTCTCTGTTTTGGAAAAGTCATCGGAGGCGGACTCCCTGTCGGGGCTTTTGCCGCAAGAAATGAAATCATGTCCCATCTAGCTCCGGAAGGGCCTGTTTATCAGGCGGGCACGCTAAGTGGAAACCCCTTGGCGATGAGTGCGGGGCTGGCGATGTTGACTGAGTTGAACAACAAGCCAGAAATTTTTGAAAGCCTTGCCGACAAGACCGAACATCTGCACGAAGGTTTTGTGAATGTGCTCGACAAAAAAGGAATTCCGTATCAGATCAATCGATTAGGTAGTATGATCTCGCTACATTTTACCGAAGAACCGGTTGTTGATTTTGCATCCTCGGCAAAAGGAAATAACGACACATTTAAAAAATATTTCCATGGAATGTTGGAGAAAGGCATTTACCTGCCTCCATCTGCATTTGAAAGTTACTTTCTGAACGATGCACTTTCGTATGGCGATTTGGATGAGACTATCGGTGCTTTGGATGAGTTGAATTTTTAAGGGGTCGGCCGCAAGCGGA
>QIJL01000003.1 GCA_003232435.1 Flavobacteriales bacterium
CTCATTTCAACAGTATTCAACAACAAATATGTTACTTAATTGCAGCCTGTCGAATTTATTGTTGTAGCACGGTTAAAAATTGTTGTGAAACTGTCTTATTTGTATGCATAAGGTTTTTGTATCGGCCAATAAGGCCATTTTCGTTATCTTTGTGCTTCCAAAAAATCGGGTGAATGAACGATACTGCGAGAGCACTTAATTTTATAGAACACATCGTTGAGGAAGACCTTGAAAACGGCTTCTCAAAGGAGCATTTGCGCTTTCGTTTTCCGCCCGAGCCGAACGGCTATTTGCACATCGGGCATGCCAGTTCGATTTCCTTGAATTTCGGACTGGGGTTACGTTATAAGGCACCGGTCAATCTAAGGTTCGATGACACCAACCCTGCCAAGGAGGAACAGGAATTCGTAGATGCGATAAAGCGAGATGTACAATGGCTTGGCTACGATTGGAATACCGAACGGTATGCTTCGGATTACTTCCAACAGCTATATGATTGGGCGGTTGAATTGATCAAAGATGGGAAGGCTTATGTCGATAGTCAGACTTCCGAGGAAATGGCAGAACAAAAAGGTACGCCAACAGAAGCTGGAAAAGATAGCTCGTTTCGAATTCGTTCGGTCGAAGAGAATTTGGAATTGTTCGAAGGAATGAAGGAGGGAAAATTTCAAGAAGGCGAACATGTGCTCCGTGCCAAAATCGATATGGCGGCCTCGAATATGCTGATGCGAGATCCGATTATGTACCGGGTACTTCATCGGCCCCACCATCGAACAAATACCGATTGGTGTATTTATCCCATGTACGACTGGACCCACGGAGAGAGCGATTATATCGAACAAGTTTCGCATTCGTTATGCACACTTGAGTTTTTACCGCACCGTGAATTATATAACTGGTTTTTAGACCAAGTCTATGATGAAAAGCAGGTACGGCCGAAACAGCGAGAGTTCGCCAGAAGGAACCTCAGTCACACTGTAGTTAGCAAACGAAAACTGCTGCAATTGGTAGAGAAGGGTGTTGTAAAGGGATGGGACGATCCCCGTATGCCAACTATTTCCGGATTACGGCGCAGGGGATATACACCTGAGTCCATTCGTAATTTTGCCGATACCATAGGAATTGCCAAGAGGGAAAACTTGATAGATGTTTCGTTATTGGAATTTCATGTGCGAGAACATTTGAATAAAGTGGCCCCAAGGGTAATGGCCGTACTGGACCCTTTGAAAGTGATAATCACCGATTATCCCGAAGGGGAAGTCGAATGGCTGGAAGCTGAGAACAATCCAGGGGATGAGTCTGCCGGTTCAAGAACGGTGCCTTTTTCTAGAGATCTCTATATCGAAAAGGCGGATTTCAGGGAAGAAGCAAATCGGAAGTTTTTCCGTTTAAAGTTAGGCGGTGAAGTTCGTTTGAAAAACGGCTATATTATCAAGGCCGAAAGTTGCACCAAAGACGACAATGGAAATGTGACAGAAGTGCAATGTACGTATGACCCGAAAAGCAAAAGCGGTAGCGGTACCGAGGAAAGCCTACGCAAAGTGAAGGGTACTTTGCATTGGGTTTCAATAGAACATGCCATTAAGGCTGAAGTTAGACTATATGATCGTTTGTTTGCGGATGAAAGCCCAGATACGCATAAGGATAAGGATTTTATGGAGTTTGTAAATCCGGACTCCTTGAAAGTCATTACCGGATATTTAGAACCCAGTCTTAAAGAAGCCAAAGCAGAGGACCGGGTGCAGTTCCAACGCCTGGGATACTTTTGTGTGGATCCCGATTCTACCCCCGGCAAATTGGTTTTTAACCGAACTGTAGGCTTGCGGGATACATGGGCCAAGGTTCAACAGAAAGATTAGGCCTTTTGCTAATAAGCAAGGAAACAGTTTTAAAACCGTGGGGGTTTCTTTTTCGAATACCTAAAGACTATTCATTTTTATTGGGTTTATTCGCTTTCTTCATCTCCTCCCCTATCATATTGCTAGCCGTAAAAGATGCCACCATGTTGTTCAGTTCAGCATATCGCTTCCCGCTTGCGGGGAATTGGGCAATAAAATTAGGTTTGTATTGGTCTCTTCCCCTATTGATTGCAGCGTATCATAGTGTTGGGTAACAACGATCAGAGCTGATGCCTCTTGCGAATTTATTCCCACCTTGTTCAGCACATCTACAGATTCCTCCAATCCACGGGCGATTTCACGTCGTTGGTCTGCGATACCCATACCTTGTAAACGTTTGCTCTCCGCCTCCGCTTTGGCTTTTTCAACGATAAGAATTCGAGCCGCATCACCTTCGAACTGCGCGGCTATTTTTTCCCTTTCAGAAGCATTGATGCGATTCATGGCTTCTTTTACCTGGGCATCGGGGTCAATGTCGGTTACAAGGGTCTTAATAATACCAAAACCATAATTGACCATCGCCTCTTGTAATTCGGATTTTACCGCGATCGCAATATCATCTTTTTTTACGAAAACATCGTCCAATTTCATTTTTGGCACTTCTGCCCGTACTACATCAAAAACATAAGAGGTAATCTGGTCGTGCGGATACTCTAATTTATAGAATGCATCGTAAACTTTTTCTTTGATGACCACATATTGAACCGAGACCTTGAGTTTTACGAATACATCGTCAAGCGTCTTGGTCTCGACGACAACATCCAATTGCTGTATTTTTAAACCTAAACGTGCGGCAATACGATCGACCAGCGGAATTTTCATATGCAGCCCCGATTGTCGGATACTGTGAAAACGACCAAAACGTTCGATAATGACAGCGGTCTGCTGTTTTACGATAAAGAAAGAGGATAATAGAATAATTATCCCAAAGAAAATAATAGGAATTAGAAAGAAACTGCCCATAATTGTTGATTTTAGTTAATGGAATGAATTTACGAAAACTCGTTGTATATGTGTAGTGTTTTGGGCAAGATTGTTACAGGGGTTTGCCGATTATGCTTATAGGGAAACTTATGATAAAGCGGCGATCGCTTTATCAATTCTCGAAATGCTCTCTTCTTTGCCTATCATAGATATAATATCGAACAGATGTGGGCCCTTTAAATCTCCCACGATAACCAGGCGCAGAGGCGCCATGATTCTGCCAAAGGATAGTTCTTTGGCAGTAATCCATTCCTTGATTTCTTTTTCAATAGTTGAGGAGGAGAAGTCCGTAAGGGGTTCTAAAATAGAGATAGCCTTTTGCATTAACACGGGAGTATCTTCTTCCCATTGCTTCTTGACTGCTTTTTCGTTATAGGAAGCCGGAGCAACAAAAAAGTAATCTGAAAGTTCCCAAAAGTCGGAAACAAAGGTTGCCCGCTCTTTAATTAGCGAAACCACTTTTTCAACATAGCTGTCAGGCTGAGCACAGTCGAAGCCCTTTCTGGCCATCTCTTCTTTAAATGGCCCAACTAATTCCAAATCACTCTTCCCTTGCAAATAACGTTGATTATACCACTTGGTCTTATCAGGATCGAATCGCGCACCTGATTTGTTTACCCTTTCCAAACTAAAGGCCTCTACAAGTTCTTGTAAACTGAATATTTCCTGTTCCGAACCAGGATTCCAGCCTAATAATGCCAAAAAATTGATAACCGATTCTGGAAAATAGCCAGCTTCTCGATAGCCGATAGATTCATTCCAAGAAAGGGGTAATACCGGAAAACCCATTTTTTCGCCATCCCTTTTACTCAATTTGCCCTTTCCAGTTGGCTTCATAATTAAGGGAAGGTGGGCGAATTCGGGCGCTTTCCATCCGAAGGCATCATATAATTGTTGATGCAGGGCTAATGACGGAAGCCATTCTTCCCCGCGAATGACATGGGAGATTTCCATCAAATGATCATCAACAACATTGGCCAAATGATAGGTAGGCATACCGTCTGATTTAAATAAAACCTTATCATCAAGAATGTTAGTGTCGATTTCTATTTCGCCACGAACGATGTCATTAAGCACGAGTTTTTGATCTTGGGGCGTCTTGAACCTTACAACACAAGCCTCCCCGGCTTCCAATTTTGCCTGTGTTTCCTCGTCGGAGAGTGATAAAGAATTATCCAGTTTCAAACGATTGTGCCAATTGTAGATAAAAATCTTGCCTTTCGCCTCATGGTCTTTGCGATGAAAGTCCAGTTTTTCAGAGGTATCAAAGGCATAATAGGCATTACCGTTTTTGACAAGTTCGTCGGCATATTTTTCGTAGTGGTGTTTACGCTCGCTTTGGCGATAAGGCCCGTATTCCCCAATATTTTGCTCGTCGTTGCGGTCACTACGGTCACTGAGCGAAGCCGAAGTGACCGTAGCCGAAGGACCTTCATCAAAGGGAATTCCGCACCAGTTCAAGGCGTCTATGATATATTGTTCGGCGCCTTCGACATAGCGGTTTTGGTCGGTATCCTCGATTCGGAGTACGAAGGTTCCGCCATGCTTTTTCGCAAAGAGATAATTGAACAAGGCAGTTCGAACCCCACCGATGTGCAAAGGCCCTGTGGGACTTGGCGCAAAGCGTACTCTTACTTTTTGGCTCATGTTGAAATATTAAGCTGCAAAGATAGGGGTTGGTGACGACCGCAAAACATGTTAAACGGGCTTTTTAACAATTTTTTGTTACCTAAATTTGCGACATAGTTTATATTGTTGAAAAAGTTGCCGAATTGAACAGTTATCAGAATATACTGGATAAACTTAACCAGTTTACGAAGCGGTTTTACACCAAAATGCTCATAAAGGGCATTTTGTTGTTCTCAGTTTTGGGAATGGTTTTCTTTTTCGCCATTATGGGGATTGAGCACTTTCTTTGGTTGGGCTCTACCGGACGGCTTATCTTGCTTTTGCTTTTTATAGCCGTCGAACTGTTTTTGTTCTACCGGCATATTGCCACTCCTCTGTTTTACTTGTTCAAGATTAAAAAGGGTATTTCGAACAAGCGAGCTTCTTTGCTGATCGGGAAGCATTTTCCGGAAGTGGGGGATAGGTTGTATAACCTTTTGGATTTGGCAGAGGATAAGGGGCAGACCGAATTGCTTTTGGCCAGTATCGAACAGCGTTCGGGGAATTTGAATCCCGTGCCTTTTGTTAAGGCGGTGGATTTTAGGGAGAATCTTAGGTATGCGAAGTATCTGATTATCCCATTTTTGCTATTCGGATTGATTTGGTTGTCCGGTAATTTGGGAACCTTTTTCGGTTCATACGAACGAGTAGTGAATTACGGCCTCGCCTATGAGCCACCGGCACCGTTTAGCTTCAAATTACTCACAACGGATGCAGATGCACTGGATTCAGAAGCGTATAGGATTTTAGTCACAACAATAGGCGATGTACGCCCGGAGGAGGTATTTATTGCGATTGACGGAAAAGAACTGCTTATGCAAGAGCAAGCCAATGGCTTTCAATACGTTTTAACACCTCCTTTGAGCACTACGGACTTTTATTTCTCCGGAAACGGCGTCAAATCACAAAATTATAGGTTGAATGCGTTAAAAACACCTTCCATTCAGAATTTTCGTATGCTGTTGGATTACCCAAATTACACGAATAGGCCCTCCGAAGTTTTGAAGGGTACGGGTAATGCTATTTTTCCGGAAGGAACTTTGGTAAAATGGGAAATAGTTGGCCAAAATACCGATGCGATAAATTTAATGACCAAAGACACCACTTTGAAGTTTACAAAGACCGATGGTCGGTTTGAGTTTTCAAAGCGGATCTATTCCGATTTGCCGTATCAACTTTCCACTTCCAACCAAAATATAAAGGACTACGAAAAATTGGACTACGCGTTCGATGTTATCAAAGATGAATTTCCGAAGATTCGGGTCGAACAAGTTTTGGATTCCCTTAATCCGAATGTTTCCTATTATTCGGGAGAGGCGTCTGACGATTATGAACTGAGGAACATAAAGTTGGTTTGTTATCCTGATAAAGATCTTGAAAGCAAGCAGATCGTTCCATTGACCAATCCGAATTCAAATTTCGAACAGTTCTATTATACTTTTCCTTCAGGATTACAATTATTGGATGGCGAAAGCTATAGCTTTTATTTCGAGGCTACTGACAATGATGCCATTCACAAGGGGAAGACCTCAAAGAGTCAGGTTTTTACTCTTTCGGTATTGGATGAAGATCAATTGATAAATAAGCAGCTGGAGTTTCAAGAGTCCATTTTGGATAATATGGATCGGTCTTTGGAAAACCTTAAAGAGCAAAAAGAGGCCCTAAAGGATATCAACAAAGAACAAAAAGAGAAGAACAGCTTGAACTTCAATGATCAGAACCAAGTAAAGGATTTTCTAAAAAAGCAGCGACAGCAAGAGAACTTGATGCAGAAGTTCAGCAAGCAGTTAAAGGAGAACCTAGAAAGGGGCGAAAAAGATGACGAGTTGAACGAAATGCTCAAGGAAAGATTGGAGCGTCAAGAGCTTGAAGCCAAAAAGAACGAAAAGCTGTTGGAAGAGCTCCAAAAAATCGCTGATAAGATCGATAAGGAGGAATTGGCGAAGCGCCTTGAAGAACTGGGCAAGAAGCAACAGAACAATGAGCGCAACCTAGAACAATTGTTGGAATTGACCAAACGGTATTATGTAACCGAAAAGGCAGCACAGTTGGCAAAAGACTTGGAAAAGCTGGCAGAAAAGCAAGAAGAGGAGTCCGTAAAGCAAGGCGAGGAAAAAACCAAAGAGGAACAGGAAAAACTGAACAATGCATTTGAGGAGGTTTCAAAAGAAATGCAAGAATTGGAAAAGGACAACTCTGATTTAAAAAAACCCTTGGAAATCAACTTGGATAAGGAAAAGCAGGAAGCTGTAAAAGAGGATCAGAAAGAAGCTTCCGATGAGATCGACAAGAAGGAGTCTGAGTCTTCTGAGGCCCTGGAAAAAGAACAGGCCGGGCAAAAAGCTTCCCAAAAGCAAAAATCCGCTGCACGGAAAATGAAGGAAATGGCGGAGCAGTTGCGGAAATCTTCTTCTGGCGCGGGAGGGGAGTCGGGTATTACCGAAGATGCGGAGATGCTACGGCAAATTTTAGATAATCTTGTCACTTTTTCGTTCAGGCAAGAAAACCTTTTCGAGTCCTTGAAGGATGTTGATGAAGACATTTCCCATTTTTCCGGAAGTGTTCGAAAGCAACAGGAACTGAAAGGTCTTTTTGAGCATGTAGATGATAGTTTGTTCGCATTGTCATTGCGAAGAGCCGAGCTTTCCGAGTTCGTAAACGAGCAAATTACGGAAGTGTACTACAATATCGATAAATCTTTGGAGAGTATGGCGGAGAGTCGTTTGTACCAGGGAGTATCCTATCAGAAATATGTGTTGAACGCTTCCAATAGCTTGGCCGATTTCTTGGCGCGTATCCTTGATAATATGCAACAAAGTATGCAGATGGGTCAAGGTCAGGGACAAAGTGACGGAGAGCAAGGATTTCAATTACCTGATATCATAAAAGGACAAGGCGAACTGCTACAGAAAATGGAACAGATGGGCCAATCGGGACAGGGTTCTCCTAGCCAAGGCCAAGAGGGCAAAGAAGGAGAAGGCAAAAAACCTGGGGAAGGAAAGGAAGGCAAAACTGGCCAAGATGGGCAGAAGGGCGAAAACGGCAAGGGCCAAGGCCAAAGTGAAGGTCAACAAGGTGGGCAGGGGCAGGGCCAACCTAGTGAGCAAGAATTACAAGAGCTCTATGGGATTTATAAAGAGCAACAAATGATTCGTCAGCAATTAGAGCAACAATTGCGAGATATGATCAATAAGAACGATCGACAATTGGCCAAAAAATTGCTGCGACAAATGGAGGATTTTGAGAATGACCTTATCGAAAACGGAGTGACTCAAAGAACCCTGAATAAAATGAATAACATACAACATCGATTGTTGAAGTTAGAGAATGCTGCATTGAAGCAGGGTAAAAAGCAAGAACGCGAAAGCGAGACCAATCGCAAGAACTTTCAAAACCCCATTACGACGAAACCGCCAGCTTTGGAGGAATACCGTAATGAAATCGAGATTTTAAATCGACAAGACCTACCTTTGCTGCAAATTTACCGAAACAAGGTAAAGCAGTATTTTCAAAAAGATGATTGAGTACCACTATGAGCTTGATTTTAAGCTGAGTAGCGAAGAAAACCATTCCAGCTGGCTGAATAGGGTCGTGGCTAGTGAAGGAGGGCAAATCGGTCAAATCGATTATATTTTCTGTGATGACCCATATTTATTCGAATTGAATTGTAAACACCTGAAACACAAGATGTTAACGGATATTTTGACATTTGATTATTCGGTTGGAAAAGAAATTATTGCCGACATTTTTATATCCATCGAAAGGGTTAGAGAGAACTCGAATGATTTAAGTGTGAGTTTTGGGGAGGAGCTTTTGAGGGTCATGTCACATGGTGTTTTACACATTTTGGGCTATCAGGATAAAACGGAGAAGGATGAATCGATGATGCGAAAGAAGGAAAACGAAAAGATTAAAATGTTCCACGTGGAACAATAGGTGATTCCCCCTTTGAAGGGGCGAGGGGGATGTTTTTGAGAACCCTTAAGATAAACTGGACATTTTAATCTATGGAATTCCCAGGGGCTTTGCCTCGGGTGTAGCATTCAGATAATCGATTTGTTCTAAAAACCAAGAACCAAGAGTCAAGATAAAAAGGTCTAATTTCTTGGCTCTTGCAGCGCAGCGGTCTTGATTCTGATACCTCGGCGGCGCAGCCCCGAGGTAGTTCATTAGACGGCAAGAAGTTTTTTAGATTAAGATAAATGTTCGGAGAAGAATATGATGTAATTATTGTTGGAGGTGGCCACGCTGGAGCAGAGGCTGCAGCTGCGGCTGCGAACATGGGATCGAAGACTTTGTTGGTTACCATGAATCTTCAGACCATTGGGCAGATGTCTTGCAATCCTGCTATGGGCGGAATTGCAAAGGGTCAGATTGTGCGTGAAATTGATGCGTTAGGTGGTTACAGCGGTATAATCACGGACAAGTCAGCAATACAGTTTAAGATGCTTAATAAATCGAAGGGCCCTGCCATGTGGAGTCCGCGTGCGCAAAATGACCGCATGCGTTTTGCGGAAGAATGGAGATTGGCCCTTGAGAATACTCCAAATTGCGATTTCTACCAAGAGATGGTAAAAGGACTTTTGATCAAGAGCGGTAGGATAGTTGGAGTTCGTACTTCTTTGGGAATAGACATTAAAAGCAAAGCAGTTGTGCTAACCAACGGCACTTTTTTAAATGGACTCATTCATATAGGGGAGAAACAATTTGGTGGGGGAAGAGCCGGGGAAAAAGCAGCCACGGGAATAACCGAGGAACTGACTGAAATTGGTTTTGAAAGTGGCCGAATGAAAACTGGAACACCTCCACGTGTTGACGGAAGGTCCTTGGATTATAGTCAAATGATACTCCAACCAGGGGATGAAGTTCCAGAGAAATTTTCGTATTTAGAAACTCAAGTTTTAAAGGAGCAACGAGATTGTCACATGACACATACTAGTCAAGTCGTTCATGATTTGTTGCGTGAGGGATTTGACCGTTCGCCCATGTTCAATGGAAGAGTCAAGAGCATCGGGCCTCGGTATTGCCCATCCATTGAAGATAAAATAAATCGATTCGCAGACAAGGATAGCCATCAAATTTTTGTGGAACCAGAAGGTTGGAATACTGTAGAGGTTTATGTCAATGGATTTTCCACTTCGCTGCCAGAAGACGTGCAATACAAAGCATTGAAATCGGTTAAAGGTTTTGAGAACGTGAAATTTTTCAGACCGGGCTACGCTATCGAATATGACTATTTTCCGCCTACACAGTTGAAGCATACTTTGGAAACAAAGCTTGTGGAAAATTTATATTTTGCTGGCCAAATTAATGGAACGACCGGATATGAAGAAGCTGCTTCGCAAGGACTAATGGCGGGGATAAACGCACATTTGAAATTGGAAGAAAAAGAGCCTTTTATCCTTAAACGTAATGAAGCCTATATTGGAGTTTTGATCGATGATTTGATTACAAAAGGAACCGAAGAACCGTATCGCATGTTTACATCTAGGGCGGAATATCGTACCCTCTTGCGTCAAGATAATGCAGATTTAAGATTGACTCCGAAGGGTTATGAGATTGGTTTGGCTTCTGAGGAACGTTTGCGCAGAATGGAAAAAAAGCAAAAAGAATCGGATATTTTCGTGGACTTTTTTAGAAAGACAAGTGTTCTTCCTGAGGAAATAAATCCAATTTTGGAGAGTGTTGATTCTGCTTTGGTCAAGCAATCCGATAAAATGTTCAAGGTTTTTTCAAGGCCAAAAGTGACCATGGACCATATGCTACAATTGGAAACTGTTTCCGGGTTTGTTACGGAAAACAACCTGAACAGGGAAGTGCTAGAGCAGACGGAAATACAGGTAAAATACTCAGGTTATATTGCCAAGGAAAAGAACAATGCCGACAAGTTGACGCGACTTGAGAATATTAAAATTCCTGAAAACTTCAATTATTCAAAACTGAAGTCTTTGTCTTTTGAAGCTCGGGAAAAGCTAAAGGCGATTCAACCGGTTACTATTTCGCAGGCTTCGAGAATAAGTGGCGTATCTCCTTCCGATGTTAGTGTACTATTGGTTTTCTTGGGCAGATAGAGAAAATGTTCCACGTGAAACATGTAGGCTGGTGGCCAATCTTATAATCTTTGCTCCTTAAGAGACTGTTTTGAAATATGTCGTTAGAATTGTTATACCCTATTTTTGATGCAGAACGAGGCAAAATTTTTAAGCATAGCATCGCTACGGTTTAAAATTTTAACGAAGTTATGCGTGCGCAAAAAGAGGGTATAAGAAAATAATCGAGATATTTCAAAACAGTCTCTAAGACATTGACAACAAAGAAGACTGCCTTTCAACGGATGCCCTTTCACGGGAGATGGTTTTGAATTATCTTAGGGGTCTTAAAAAGAGTACCTGACCACTAACAACTATAATGAACTCGTATTTAAAGACTAAAGACCATTCCGTCACAGGCGAGGAGTTCGAACTACTTTATCACGAAGAATCGGATATGCTGATTACCCGTCCGCAACCGCCTGATCTTGATCGGTACTACCAGAGCGAAACATACATCTCGCACACGGATTCCAATAACACCTTTTTTGACAAGGTTTATCAATTGGTCAAAAAGGTCTCGCTTTTTCTCAAGGTACGATTGATTGGCAGGTATGCCCAAGAGGACAAATCTTTATTGGATGTGGGAGCAGGCACTGGAGATTTTTTGTTCGCCGCTTCCCAAAAAGGATGGGCCGCAACTGGGGTAGAACCAAGTTGGCGGGCTAGGGGCAAGGCTTCAGAAAAAGAGATTGACCTGAGTCCGGATTTGGAATCCATAATGAACAGAAAATACAAAGTGATCACTCTCTGGCACGTGTTGGAACATTTGACCGATCTTGAAAACCAGATTTTGAAAATGATATCAATATTAGAAGAAAACGGAACTATCGTAATCGCTGTTCCGAATTATAAATCTTACGACGCAAAATATTATAAGGACTTTTGGGCAGCTTATGACGTACCCAGACATCTTTGGCATTTTTCGCGTGAGGCAATCCGCCGCCTTTTTTCAAAATATGGAATGGAAGTAATCGATACTAGGCCACTGTATTTCGATGCATTTTATGTTTCACTTTTATCTGAAAAGTATAAAGGAGGTAAATTTGGATTTATCAAAGGTTTTGTTCGCGGACTTTTCTCAAATCTATCCGCAGTATTTACCAAAGAGTATTCTTCTCTTGTTTATATCATTAAAAAAGCCTAAACCGCATTTTAAGGCGATTTGCGGCATTTTCTATTATTTCGAGGATATATCCCATAACACCACCTAAAATCTGCAAATTAAACATCGTTTTATGAAGTCGATTTTGATAAGGGTTGTCGATAAAATTGGCGCTTTTTCATTGATTTTGTCTATGTGCCAGAATGTGGTCCCTAATCCGTTTTTGAAATATTCAAACGAGAATCCGATGTATTGAAAAAGCTTTCCTATTTTTGCGCAACTTAAAAAAAGAGAATCTCGACATAAAAGGCAGAACGCTTTTTTGCAGGTCGGGAATAAAACTAAAATGAGATTTCCGACTTCTCGGAAATGACAATAAAGAATCTTATTATGAAAAATGTAGTTTGGATCATGGCCCTGGTTTTGCTGGTATCCTGTAAGCAAGAAAAAATCGGCTATGTCGATAATGTCAAGTTGATGGATGAGTACCAAGAAAAAATCGATGCCGACACGAAGTTCAAATCCGAAGAAGAGGTATTGACCAAGAAAAGGGATAGCATGTCCCAAGCCTACCAATTCGAATTGCAGGCTTTTCAGGTCAAATCTCAAAGTATGCCACAAAAAAAGGCGCAGGAAGAATATGGCTTGCTACAACAAAAAGGACAATTCTTAGGGCAACAATTACAGCAGCAAGCCCAGCAGGCCCAAACTGTAAACCAAGGTATTTTAGATAGTATAATCAGTACGGTAAAAAAGGAAATCAAAGCCTATGGCAAATCCCAAGGGTACACTTATATTCTTGGAGGGGGAGATGGAGGAAGTGTTTTATACGGCACAGAACCCAACGACCTTACCGACGAAATCGTTAAGATCTTAAACGACAAGTACAAAAAATAGCAAACGCCAATATTGAATGGAAGAGGCTGCCTAAAAAGCAGGTTCGAATTCGAATTGTTAGTCTGAGCCTGCCTGCCTGCTGGCTTGTCGAAGACTTGCCTATTATCGAGGGAATATAAACTTGGATAAGCTCAGTTTGGCAAAGAAACACAGCTTTTTCGGCAGCCTTTTTCTTATTGCTGCAATAGAAAAACCAAAATAATGGCGGGTACAAAATAGATTACAATGGTCTGCGCTCCGGCATAATCTTTTACCATACGTTGCCCAAAAAACAGCATCAACAGAGCTACACAAGAAGTTATCGCTCCATAAAGGGCCATAGTTTTTGAACCATCTATAAATAGTTGTGCCAAACCGATGGCGGATAGAACTCCCGCCAAGACTTCAATTACCAAAATAGTTATCAGCAAAACAGGAACCATATCCCTAAACGGGCTTTCCTTAAAATGTCCTGTGAGCCAGGATAGATTTCCTTTCCAGTCAAAAACCTTATCCAAACCACTTTGCAAGAAAGTGATGATTATAAATATCAGCAAAAGAATTTCAGCGGGATGATTTAAGAGATGGTTCATTGGTCACAATCGTTAGTTGAAACTATGTCCGCCAGTTGGCGGATATAAAAAACTTATCGTTTCTTTTTGGCCAGAAGCCCGATGTGGGAAGTTGGAAGACGATCGCTTCCGACTTCGGTCTTCCGACAAAACGGATATTTAAAAAAACGAATTTCATTCGTAAAAAAACCTATGTACTTCCAGTGCATGGGAGTGGTTTAGTTATTAAGATTTTAACTCCCCCTTCAGGGGTTTGGGGGGCTTTATGTAATAATCGAGTCAGTCGAATCGAAAGGTCTATCAAAACAATTTTCGAATTACCGTTACGCTCGATATGGTAAATGGCACTTTCAAGTTCTTCAACAATATCAATGATATTATTCTCATGAACAAAAGGCGCGAACTTATCGAGATGAAATCCGTCTACATGAATTTTCATATAAGCCAATTCATTGGCGCCATAATTCAAAAGCAGGGCCTGGCGCATTACTGAAAGACAATATTTCAAAAAATTCTTTTGGGTTTCGCGACCTGTTTTTGCCACCTCTTCACTCCAAAGAATCAATTCATGGATCGCCGATTTGTCCCCCTTCGCCTTGAATGCGCTTCGTACCCATTGAACAAACCATTTTTCAAAAATCAAATCTTCCGAATCTTGATTCATTAGGTCGAGGGCCTTGTTGAAATTGCCGTTCGATTCATGTGCAAGGCGCATGGCCTCCTGTTTTGACAATCCCTTTTTGACCAAAGCACTGGCTATTGCCTCCTCCGATAACGGTGGAAAATGAAGTAGCTGACAACGCGATTTAATGGTCTGAATGATTTGCTCTTCATCTTCGGCAACTAATATGAAAACCGTTTTTTCAGGTGGTTCTTCCAACAGCTTCAATAACTTGTTTGAAGCGGCGATGTTCATTTTGTCCGCCATCCAAATGAGCATTATTTTGTATCCGCCTTCATACGATTTCAAAGCCAATTTCTTGACAATATCCTGAGCTTCGTCAACGCCTATTTGTCCTTGTTTTTTTTCAATTCCGATCAAACGATACCAATCGAAAAGATTGCCGTAGGGTTGATTTTTTAAGAATTGCCGCCACTCGGTTAGATAATGGTCACTGACCGCATGGCTTTTTATCTTGTCGGAATTCGAAACGGGAAAAGCAAAATGCATATCAGGATGCGTGAATGAACTGAATTTAAGATTGCAACTTTCATTGCCATTTGTATTCTCGCCATTCGCATTTCCGCAAATAACATATTGCGCATATGCCAAGGCTGTAGGCAAAGTACCACTCCCTTCAGGGCCAACGAAAAGTTGCGCATGTGGAATTCTTCCTGCATCCGCACTTGACGAAAGATGATTTTTAATATGTGTCGACCCTAAGATATCCGAGAAGCGCATGGGGTAAAGATAGCAAAAAGTCCCCACCCTAGATTTCCTCCTAAGGGAGGGAACCTCCTGCAAAATAGAAGGAGAGGGGTCTTTATTGGCCAGTGCATTTTTCTATTGGGAATTGCATTGTATTCGAGTGACATTTCCCTCAGAAGGAGGGGTTAGGGGAGGGCCCCGCATATCGAAAGAACATTTTAAAAGTCTTATATCTTGCATCTATCAGTCTAGTGTCTTTTTAATTACATTTGTCCCTCCTTAAAAATAGACTGCCAATGAAGACCCTGAACGACTTTAATTTCGAAAATAAAAAAGCGTTGATCCGTGTTGATTTCAACGTGCCTTTGGATGAGGATTTCAACGTAACGGACACTAACAGAATCGCGGCTGCTAAACCGACTATTATCAAAGTACTGGAAGATGGCGGATCGGCAATTTTGATGAGCCATTTAGGAAGGCCGAAGGGCGAACGAAATCTTGATATGTCGTTAAAACATATAAGCAATAAAGTTTCGGAAGTAATCGGGGTTCAGGTCAAATTTGTTGATGATTGTGTTGGGGAAGCCGCAGAAAAAGCCGCTGCCGAATTACAGTCAGGCGAAGTGCTATTATTGGAGAACCTTCGTTTTCATTCTGAAGAGACTTCCGGAGATCAAGATTTTGCCGAACAACTTTCAAAACTTGGGGATATTTATGTCAACGATGCTTTTGGCACTGCGCATCGCGCCCATGCATCAACTACGATTATTACCCGATTTTTTGAAGTTTGAAGGAAGAAAGTGTTTCGGACAATTGTTGGCCAAAGAAATAGAGGCCATCGACAAGGTCATGACAAGTGGCGAAAAACCGATTCTGGCCATATTGGGAGGCGCGAAAGTTTCTTCGAAAATAACCATCATAGAAAATATTTTAGATAAGGTAGATCACCTGATTATCGGTGGCGGTATGACCTATACATTTGTAAAGGCAGAAGGCGGAAAAGTCGGCGATTCGATTTGCGAGGACGATAAAATGGAATTGGCTTTGGATATTTTAAAACAGGCCAATGAGAAAGGAGTACAAATTCATATACCGGTAGATGTGATAGCTGCCGATGATTTTAGCAATGATGCGAATACCCAGACGGTAGATGTTGATAAAATTCCCGATGGATGGCAAGGTTTGGATGCCGGCCCAAGAACTTTGGAGAACTTCAAGGAAGTCATTCTAAAATGCAAGACCATTTTATGGAACGGTCCTGTCGGGGTTTTTGAAATGGAGAACTTCTCAAAGGGCACTATCGCTGTTGGAAATTTTATTGACAAAGCCACGCAAAACGGAGCCTTTTCTTTGGTCGGTGGTGGCGACTCGGTTGCAGCAGTGAAACAATTTGGCTTTCAAGATAAGGTAAGTTATGTTTCGACCGGCGGAGGTGCTATGTTAGAAAGTCTTGAAGGAAAAACATTGCCCGGAATCGCGGCAATATTGGAAGCCTAAAAACGTTATCGGTATACAGGGCATTCGATAGTTTTCAAAGGATATTTTTGTTTACATTAGTGCTTACCAAAAAAATGTAACTTTCGCTTACCCGATTAACTGAACTCATGACCAAGAATAGATTAAAACACTGTTGGTTTGTCGCGATATTATTATTTGCGCTACCCGTATTGTCTCAACAGGTAGATAGTCTTTCGAATACCCCGCCCGATTCAAAAATTATTACCGCTAAGGAGACTCCCTTGGATTCTTTGGCCATCGATGCTTTAGAAATCACAGCCCCTGAACCATTGATCGGCCAACAAGAGGTCAAAGACAACACTTTTACTTTTACCAAGACCGATAATAATAAGGAATTTATTTTAAAGGACAATCCCAAAGTTGCTGAATACGACAGCATTTGGATGAACGAATTAATTGCCTCGGCGGATCTTTATGATGAAATGTATGACGAGGTTTCCCAACTTGATACGGAAAAGCCTGTTGAGTTCAGTTTGAATACAGACACTTTAAAACTACGATTGGCCAAATTGAACCAAAAAACACCATTCAATGTCGAATACAATCCGTCATTGGAGAATGTGATAAAGTCTTTTTTGACCCGTAAACGCGATTTGATGGAGCGCATGCTAACGGCAAGTCAGTTCTATTTCCCACTTTTCGAACAAGAATTTGACAACCATGACATTCCTTTGGAAATGAAATACCTGTCTATCGTTGAGTCGGCTTTAAATCCGAGAGCAAGGTCTCGAGTCGGAGCTACAGGCCTATGGCAATTTATGTATGGTACTGGAAGGGAAATGAAATTGGGGATAAACAGCTATGTCGATGAGCGTAGTGACCCTATTAAATCGACAAAGGCGGCCTGTAAATATTTGAATAAACTCTACGGAATGTATAATGACTGGGATCTGGCACTTGCCGCTTATAATTCTGGACCCGGAAATGTCAACAAGGCCATTCGACGCTCTGGAGGGTATCGTAATTATTGGAATATCCGCCGTAATCTGCCACGTGAAACGGCTGGTTATGTGCCGGCTTTCTTGGCGACCATGTATATTTTTGAATATGCCGACGAACATGGTCTTCGCAAAAAGAATGCGGAGAGACCTTATTTCGAGACCGATACGATTCACGTCAAGAAGATGATTACGTTTAATCAAATTTCGGAATTGGTAGGAGTAAGCATGGAGGAGTTAAAGATGATGAACCCCTCGTACAAACTCAATGTTATTCCTTTTGTAGATGGAAAGGATAACTACCTGCGTTTGCCAAAATCCGCAATCGGTAAATTCGTCAACAACGAAGATGCGATTTATGCGCACGTAACGAAGGAATTGGAAAGCAAGGAAAGTCCGCTGCCTCAATTAGTAAAACAAGCTGAGAAAGAAAGAATACGTTATAGGGTAAGAAGCGGCGATTTTCTTGGAAAGATCGCTGAAAGATACGGTGTTCGCGTTAGCCAGTTAAAACAATGGAACGGGCTACGTAGCAACAATCTAAGGATAGGCCAGCGGCTTACTATTTATCCGAGAAAGCGGGCTTCAAGTTCTACCAGCAGTAAAAAGAAGACGGCTATTGCGGCAACCCCTAAAACCTTTCCACCAGGCACCAAAGTGCATACGGTTCAAGAAGGAGATTCACTCTGGACTATTTCACGCCAATATCCTGGAATTACCATTGACAACCTGAAAAAGTGGAATGGCCTGAGAAGCAGCAGGTTACAACCAGGCACGAAGCTCAAGCTTTGCGAATGTTCTTCCTAAATTCGCAAAGGATACTGATTTTTCTCTCAATCTTATTAAATTGGAACGGTTTTCGTGGCTATGCGGATAGGATTTCATTATCTTGAAAATCCAAATTACTAACATTTCATTTTTTAGCACATGAAAAAACTCGGGGCACTTATCTTATTCTTGGCCGTTATAATTTCCTGTAAAGAAGATAAAAACAAAAGCTATCTACCATCATCAATCGGTGCGATAAACACAGTAGCAGTGGTTGTTGACAATCAGCTCTGGAAAGGGAAAGTAGGAGACAAAATCAGGGAACATTTCGCGGCACCGGCTCTGGGCCTTACAATGGATGAACCCATTTTCTCGATCAATCATATACCGCCCAGCGTTTTTACGGGCACACTTCGCAATATGAGGGCCGTGCTTTTTGTTGAAAAAGACTCCTTGAACCTGGGGCATCTCAAGACCGATATGTATGCTACTCCCCAAAAAATCGGAGTGATAAAGGGGCGCACTGAAGATGAAATAATTGCGAACATTGACGCCAAAGCCCAAGAAATCATTGCTTCGTTCAAGAACCTTGAAATCAAAGAGGCCCAAAAGCGATTTAAGCGGTCACTGAGCAAAGAAAAAACATTGAATGAAAAGTTCGGAATAGACCTGACTATACCGTCAGCTTTTAGGGTAGTAAAGCAGGAAGATAATTTTGCCTGGGTCGAGACCCAAATACCGAAGGGCACCATGAATATCATTGCTTATGAGATGCCTGCGAATAGTTTTACCAACGATTCTACTTTTGTCAGGGATATTGTTCAAATGAGAGATTCTATCGGAAGCAAATACGTTCCAGGGCCAGATATACCGGGTAAAATAACATACATGCGTTGTGACCCGGCATTTGCCCCACACGTTTTTGCTACAGAGATCGGAGGGAATAAGGCGGTAGAAGTTCGAGGAATTTGGGATATCAAGAATTACCCCATGGCAGGCCCGTTTTTGACTTATATTATCAATGACAAAGAAAACGACAGAAAGATGGTTCTTGAAGGCTTTACATTCGCCCCTTCGACCAATAAGCGTGACTATATGTTCGAATTGGAGGCGATTATGAGAACCATAAAGTACAACTAAGAAAAGTTCTTATATATCAAAAGCCCTGACGATTATCGTCAGGGCTTTTTTGGTTAAGTTGGTTGTAGGCTTATCGCTCAAAAGCAAAACTTGCGAATCAGAACCAATAAAAAGCCCTTAAGTAAGATTTTACCAAATAGTGGCCTAAATCTCTGAATGCCCCTAAATATATTTCTTCGATTCGTAGTGCTTTTTTCATGATTCTTTTGGTCTGGGTTGTACGAAATGTGTTTCATCTATAACCCTAAAAAGCCCTTTTAGGTATTTCCACCGATATTATTTGTTGCGAATTCCATCTATTTTGTTGTGAGCAAGTCTTGCCGACTCAACTTTTATCAATAAGGGGCTTATTAGAACAGAAAACACAGTGAATGTTTTCTGGCATATCAAAATAGAAAACGGGCGCTAATTATTTGGCGATAGTTTCAGCATAGGGCTAATATTAAGTAACTATTCAGCCCCTCTCTTGTCATTCCGAGGCACGAGCCCGCCTGCCGGACGGGCAGGGAATCCCTGCGCCTGTCCGCCCGTTCCGGTACGGACGGGCCTGTCGATACAGGCAGGTATGCTTGTTCGGGTCCCGTTTTGGGATCGGTGGCCGCTGCCGGTATCGGCAAGAAGGCCCCTGTTCGCGGTTCAATACAGGTGAAAGGTAGTGTCAACACTCCCAAGGGATTCCTCACTTCGCCTGCCTGCCTGCCGACAGGTTCGGAATGACAAAGGGGGGAGAAAGCACTTCGGCTGAACAGTTACAATATTAAGTTCGATTACATTTTTACGATAATGAATTCTGAACGCCTGTTGAGGTAATGCGCTTGCTCCGTACATCTTACAGTGCCATTACACTCATTGATTAACCGTTCTTCACCATATCCTATCGCGCTCTCTATTCGTTCTGGAGCTATACCTTTTTCGATGAGATAATCCCTTGAAGATTTGGCCCTATTATCCGAAAGGTACTCGTTGTATGCTCGAGAACCCCTTGAATCCGTATGCGATTCTATTTTAATAATCATTTCTGGGTATTCGTTCATTACAGCGATCATTTTGTCCAATTCTACGGCGGCATCGTCCCTGATGTACGACCTGTCGAAATCAAAATGAATCATTTCGGTTTTAAGCTTCTTGATCCCGTCTTCTAGGGCAATTAGCTCCTCCAAACGCTTCATGCCGACATCTATGTTAATGAGCTCATTCTCTTTCGTGGCAACTTCGGTTTCGTGATCAAAATATTCGCCATTCTGCGTTTTGATGGTGTATTTTGTGTTGCTATCAAGATCCTCGAACATAAAGCTTCCGTCATCTGCCGTTACAACTTCTTTCAATTTGATATTGTTTTCATCCAATAGCATTACCAATGCTTGTGGCATAAGCTCTCCTGTAACCAATTCGGCAACTACACCTGCAATTGCGTTCAAGTTTTCTGAAACTTCCTCCAAAACCAATCGTTTGAACGAGTAGATATCGTCATCTCCCTTACCACCTTCTCTATTTGAAGCGAAAAACCCTTTCTGTGTTTCTTCATCAACGATATATGAAAAA
>QIJL01000571.1 GCA_003232435.1 Flavobacteriales bacterium
ATGACAAAAAGTACGATGTGATTTGGTCCGCAGGCCTTTTCGACTATATGAATGACAAAGCGTTCTTACTACTTTTGGATCGATTCAAGAATTGGTTGTCGCCAGGGGGCGAAATCATTATCGGAAACTTCAATAAAGATAATAATCCCAGTCGTGATTACATGGAGATTATGGGCGACTGGCACCTCATCCATAGAACGGAAAACCAACTTAGGGATTTGGCGAAAGAGGCAGGTTTTCTGAATAGCCGGATCAGGGTCGGTCGAGAAGAACTAAATGTGAATTTATTTCTTCATTTAAAATTAGACTAGTCATCTATTGACCTTTACCATGTAATTGAGAATCATGATTTTATTAGCTATATTTAAATTTAGGGACATCGGCACTAGAGGATATCTTAGAAGGCACAAAACTTGGAAGCCCTTCTATAGTACAGAAATAAAACTAACTTAAAAAAATGTCATGAAAAAAATTACACGATGGATACTGACAATTGCTTTTCTAACAGGATTTAGCACCTTGGCCCAAACCCCGGCTCAATTGGATGGGGATGCCATAAAAGCGATGATGGAGAGTGCCCAGAATATGGGAAAGGACCAGAAACGACTCAAAGCTTTGGTGCCCCTCACTAATGAACTACTAATAAACTGGTTACCCGAATCTTTGGGCAAGCTCGACAAGGTTGCTAACTCAGTGAAAGAAATCGACCCGGCAAACCTGGGCTCGATATCAGTGTCTTATAATCTAGTCGATGAACCCGAATTTATTACTAGTAATAAAGGTGGTGAAGAACTCAATGCAAGGAACAAAACATTTCATTTTGAAATTATGGATGGAGCAGGCCCTACGGGTTCGGCCCTATTGTCTTCTATAGAAATGATGTCTCATATGAATGCGGCCATGAGTGATGAAAGCAAAGAACAAAAAGAGGTTTCCGTCGATGGGATCAAGGTACAACAGATTTATGACGCGGGAAACAATAAGACCGACCTTTCATTCATTTACAAGGAAAGGTTTGCGGTTACGATTGACGGTTCCTATATGAATCCCGAGGAAACTTGGGCCAAAGTAAAGAAAATGGGCTTGAACAAATTAATGGATCTTACTGAATAAATGATCCATTTGTGCCTGTCGATCTCTTCAAGAATCAGATGGTGGTCACCTGTGAAGAACTATACGTGAATCTAGTCTTGCCCAGCAAAATTAGGTAATACAAAATTGCCCAGTCTCAGGTCGACCCAAACCACAATGGTCGACCCTATAAACCGAAAAGGAGATTCGTTCCTCTTTTCGGTTTTTCTAGTTTAAAGAACCTATCGGAACAACCTCTATCATCCAGGTTTTTTTCATCAAAAGGTTAACCTTTTTTCCTTCCGAACATTAAAGACAAATTAAAGACAAATTAAAGACATACTATGATGAAATTACTACTCAAGTATTTATTTCTATTTATCACTACTTATCTGAGTGCGCAGACAATGGCCAAAAATACGGTTAGCAATGCCGGCCTTGAAATGTCGAACCCCGAGCATACCATAAATTTTACCATCGGAGAGCCCATCATAGGGATTATTTCCAACAGCGAATCTATAGACCAAGGGTTTTGGGCCGGGTCGCTATTTGTCGAACCCATAACCATTGAAAAAGAACTTGGCGGTATCGTTATTTATCCGAATCCCATGATCCACGAGCTGAATATTCAGACGAACAATAACGCGGTATTCGGCATTACGATGTTCGCGGTAAATGGCAAAATGGCACTCAAACAAAAAGTGGAATCCACCTTGTTAGAACATAAGATCGACGTAAGCCATTTGGCAAAAGGCATGTATGTGCTGCGATTGTCGATTGAAAACGAAAAAGAAGAAAAACTATTTAAGGTCATTAAAAGATAAAAATTATGAGAAAAGTCTACACTTCGATTATTTTATTGATTGCAATGCTATTTGGGGCAATGTCCATTGCCCAAGAGCAGCAAAAAAGCTATATCAATTATCAAGGAGTCGCCCGAAAAGCAGATGGCACCCTAATGGGTGGTGAGCCTTTGACCATTGGGATCGGCTTAAAATTCGGTTCGGCATCTTCAGAGACCTTATATGAGGAAACACATAATCTAACTGCAGATGCCAATGGCGTATTCAGTCTGCTGGTCGGCAATGGGAATAGCATTTCGGGGGATTATAACGATCTGCCTTGGGGAAGCTTCGCCACTTTTGCATCCGTTTCTATGAACGGAAGCCAAATCGGCATCACCGAACTGATGGCCGTGCCCCATGCCTTGAGTTCTGCCGATAATCAATGGCATACTATGGGCGATGATATCGAGAACAAAAATGGCGGCAACGTATTTGTCACGGGATCGCTTTACGCATCAAAAGATCTTTCATTGGCCGAAGGCGCAGCGGTCAACGAATTTTCGACCGATATAACTTTGGGTAGCAACAGCGATGAAATCGTACCTACCCAAAAAGCGATAAAAACCTATGTTGACAGCCAACTAGGTGGAAGTGGTGGAGGGGCAGATGATCAAACCGCTGCCGAGGTCGCTTATGATAATTCGACTTCAGGCTTGACTGCTTCTACGGCCCAAGATGCCATTGATGAATTGGTCACTAGTGGGGCAGTAGATGCTGATTCGGATCCCAATAACGAAATACAGGCATTGAGCTTTGATATTGTGACAAGTGAATTGAGTCTGACTGATGGAGGGTCGGTAATTCTTCCAAGTGGAGGTACGGATGCCGATGCGGATCCGAACAATGAGATACAGGATATTTCCCTTTCAGGGACTGAACTGACAATAAGCGATGGGTCGACCATTGATTTGGCACCAATTATTCCGCCAGGCGGAACCGATGATCAGAATGCGGGCGAAGTACCTTATGATAATACCGCTTCCGGACTTGCAGCCACCGATTCACAGGCGGCTATTGATGAATTGGCTTCAGGAGGTTTGGTAGATACTGACGATCAAGCCTTGATTCTTACTGGTGATGTTTTAACAATAGAAGACGGTGCAGGCTCTGTCGATTTGAGTGCATATAAAGATGATTTGGATAAGACTTCTAAGACAGGTATCCTAATTGGTGATGGTGCCAGCGTTACAGGTTTGATCGGAACCGCAGATGGCCAGGTCGCTAAATGGAATGCCGGCACTAGTTCTTGGGAAGCTGGCACTGATGATACAGGCGGCGGCGGTGGTTCATCTACCGGTTTAGAGGCCATCGATGAGGGTAACGGCACAGGTTGGCGACTGATCGGAAGAGACCCCAATGACTATGGCAATATAGGTGAAAACGCGGTGGATTTAAGTCATTCAAATGATGGTATTACCACTAATGGTGCAACCGGAGATTATGCAGTGGCAATGGGAGAGAGCACAAAGGCCTCGGGTAATTGGTCCATCGCTATGGGGCGCGAGACTTCGGCCGATGGCCAAGCATCTCTTTCTATGGGGTTTCAAACAAGTGCCTTAGGAGACTATTCCGTTACCTTTGGCCGCGAGACGATTGCATCGGGTATCCTGGCAGTAGCGATGAATTCTGAGACATCGGCCACTAATGATGCGGCCACTTCTATGGGGTTTGCAACTCGTGCGAATGGCAGGGCTTCTGTATCAATGGGAGTGGAAACAAAGGCTGATGCCTATAGTGCCCTTGCTATGGGCAGGTATAATATAGGGGGCGGACACCCGACAAATTGGTTGGCCACCGACCCGATTTTCGAGGTTGGTATCGGTAGCGGAAATCTTAGTCGTACGAATGCCCTTACCATTTTGAAAAACGGAAATATAGGAATCGGGAATGCTGCCCCTACGGCCAGACTGGAAGTAGATGGTAATATCCGATCAAGCGATTTAGTAGGCGTTGGGGAACGCAATGTTGTTGCCGATGCCAGTGGAAATCTGATTATTGGCGCCGGTGGCGGTGGCAGCTCGCCATGGACCGAAAACGGAAGTAATATTCATTTTAATGGCGGAAATGTAGGCATAGGAACGAACAATCCATCTGCTCCCTTGGAAATAAGAACAGCTAACGGAAGGCCCTTGTTAATAGAATCCACAAGTAATAATAGCTATATGCAATATGCCACGCCATCCGGCAAAATCGGTTATTCAGGAGTGTGGTCTAATGATAATGATGTGGATTTTGGAACAACTGTTAGTAACAATATTGGCAAGGTACATCTTACCACTAAGGCAACGCCCAAATTGACCGTCACGGCAAATGGCAATGTAGGTATTGGCGGTACTTCTCCAACAGCAAAACTTCATATTTTTCAAAGCGGACAGGCCCTCGACTCTGGGCTACGCTTTAGCGATGGCATCAATGAAGATTGGACTGTTAGGCATGGTTTTGGTCTTAGTTTTTTTTTCGGAAATACTCGTAAGGCTACGATAAGTGCCAACAATGGAGCCTATATTCAGGTGTCAGATAGGAACTTAAAGACTAACATTGCAAGTCTGGGTTCGGTATTGGAACGCGTTAACCAATTACGCCCAGCCACCTATAGCTATAAAGCGGACGAGATAAAAAAAACCACCCTTGGCCTGATAGCCCAAGAAGTGAAGCCATTATTCCCCGAGTTGGTTAGCACTTCGGGTAAGGAAAAATTACTCGGTCTAGATTACGGAGCGTTTAGTGTTGTTGCTATAAAGGCAATACAGGAACAACAGATGCTTATCGACCAACAATCCGAAAAGATTTCTGACCTAGAAGAACGTTTGAGCAAACTGGAAGCAATAATTGGGAATTGATATTGCTACTAAAATCCAAAATTTATAAACCAAAAAGTATATTCAAAACATACTTTTTGGTCTGTTTTTTTAGGGTAGTCTTTCCTGCCCCTTCTTTCTTGATATTCCGGTGTCCGATTCGTTAATGAAACTTTGACAACCAACCTATAAATCTGTTCGGTTAAAATTGGCTTCGGTCCAATCAAAAATTCTTGCAAGAATGAAGATGGTTTGCAGGTGGGTTAACCTTTTGTCATAAAACCCATTAAAGGGCAAACACGTTTTAAGATTAAAATCATGAAAAAAAATTACACTTCGATTATTTTATTGATTGCAATGCTATTTGGGGCAATGTCCATTGCCCAAGAAGCCCAAAAAAATCATATCAATTATCAAGGAGTCGCTCGAAATGACAAGGGGCTTTTAATGGCAGGAGAATCGATGACCGTGGGTATTGCCCTTAAATTCGGTTCGACAACTTCAACTACGCTTTATGAAGAAAATCATACCCTTGCCACTGATGCCAACGGGGTATTCAGTTTGCTAATAGGTAACGGTTCGTCAACGGTGGGCAATTATAATTCCCTTCCCTGGGGAAGCGCAGCAACCTTCGTAACCGTCTCCATGAATGGAAACGAAGTGGGAACGACCGAAATGATGGCCGTACCCTATGCGATAAGCTCGGGCGATGCCGACGACCAGTCGGCCACCGAAGTGCCCTATGACAATACCACTTCGGGCCTAACGGCCACCAATACCCAAGGGGCCATCGATGAACTAGTGGGCAGCGGGGCCGTCGACGCCGATGCCGATCCCACGAACGAATTGCAGAACCTGAGCTTTGACGCCGCTACCAACGAACTCAGTTTGAGCGATGGCAACATGGTAACCATACCGAGCGGCGGCACCGATGCCGACGCGGATCCCACCAATGAATTGCAGGATATAAGTTTAAGCGGTACTGAATTGACAATCTCGGATGGATCTACGATCGATTTTGCGCCCATAGTACCACCCGGGGGCACCGATGACCAAAACCTGGTGCTTACGGGCGATGTTCTGACCATAGAGAACGGTACGGGATCGGTGGATCTCAGTGCCTATGGCGATGATGCCGATGCCGACCCTACGAACGAGATCGATAAAACGGCCCATAATGGTATTTTATTGGGTGATGGTGCGGCCGTTTCGGGGCTAGTGGGCACTTCTGATGGCCAAGTGGCAAAATGGGACAATGCTGCCAGCACTTGGGTGGCGGGTACCGATGCTACCGGAGGGGCCGGGGGAAGTTCGTTGTGGGCGGAAGATGGTAACGGGATCAATTACGGTTCAGGTAATGTAGGAATCGGGGGCGGTAGTTTGGCGAACTACCCGTTGCGGATTCATTCAGCAGGTGCGTCCACAACGCTTTATACTTTGGAAGGTTATGGAAGTGAAGCCATAGATGGTTTGAGTGTTGGAATTGTTGAAGGTATAGGTGCTGCCATCGGGTCGATAATGTTGCGTGAAAATGGCCCCTTATATTTTGGCACCAATTATCAAACCCGTATGGCTATTAGGGAAGATGGTGCCGTAGGTATTGGTACCCAAACACCAGATGCAAATTTAGAAGTTTCCGGAGAGGGTACCGTGAGGCATAGGATGACTTCAACAGACGCAGGTACCGTTAGTTTGCAGTGGTTGCGAGAGGGTGCGGCCAATACGGACTGGATGTTCACAGCAGGTTCCAGCGGGATGGAAATAAGCCATTCTTCTTCAGATCTGACAGGTGGCATAGTGCATATGCGATTATCCGATGACGGTATTCTGGATGTGCGCGGTGGTATTCGTGCAGCTGATTTGGAGGGTTCCGGCCAACGAAACGTTATGGCCGATGCCGATGGCAACCTGGTCATCGGTGCCGGGGGCGGTGGAAGTTCGTTGTGGGCAGAAGATGGTAACGGGATCAATTACGGTTCAGGAAATGTAGGAATCGGGGGCGGTAGTTCGGCTAACTACCCGTTGCAGATTTTAACAGATAGTGAAAGGCCAATAAACCTATCGTCATCCAATGACGACAATTATATAGCCTTTAATAATTCTACAAATTATGTGGGCTATGCGGGAGTTTTTAACGGCGATAGGGATATGGACTTTGGTACGGGTTTTCTAAACGGCACCGGAAGCGTACACCTCGTAACCAATGCTTTTCCAAAACTGACCGTGGCCGCAGATGGCGATGTGGGCATCGGCACCACGACCCCGACCGCAAAATTGGATGTTGACGGCGATATCAAAACATCAGGTGAGGTTCATGGCGGCGCTACAGGTGATGCGAATATGATACCTATTGCTTATGGGTATGTCGATGCATCTGGCAACATTCTTTCAGGCAGCGGTAATTTTACAGTTAGCAAGTTAGGGGCATTACTTGGATTATACTCGGTTACGATTCCTGATGAGGATGATCCAGCAAATTGGATCGTGCTGACTACAATTAACCATACAGCCCCAGCAGTTGCTGTCGTATCCCATTCGGGTTCTATTGCGCGCAATTTTTCTGTTAATACATGGAGACTAAATTCAACGCGATTCGATTCTAGTTTTTCGTTTGTAGTTTACAAAAGGTAGCGATTGTTAGCTTACATTCAATGCGCTAATTTGGTTTTTCGCCCAAAATTTTTAAACCAAAAAGTATATTCAAAAACATACTTTTTGGTTTGTTTTTTTGTGATTTTTTTGAAAAAAATCACTTCTCGCCACAAGTATAACAAACATCAGTAGCGAACCTACATTTCAACAAGGCGTGTTAAAAACTTTGTGATTGTTTTCTAAAAACCACCTTTTTTCAACGCCCTTTATTTTCCATCTTTGTTGATCCCGACAGTAAGGTAATTTTCATCCTGCTTATCTAAAGTCTAGAATCAGTCGCAAAAAACAAGGTCTTTTCTCCTATCGAGAAAAATGGGCATAGGAGACCTACCGATAATTTTAGAACTGATTTTTCGGCAAGAAAAGTCAACTAACGAATAAAAAATAAATAAAATTATGTCAACAGCCGTAGAGCCTATCCTTGAAAAAAACAAAGACCGATTTGTGATATTCCCGATCCAACATCATGATTTGTGGGAATGGTATAAAAAACAGGAAGCTTGTATATGGACCGCCGAAGAAATAGACCTACACCAAGATTTGGCCGACTGGAGCAACAAGCTAAGCGATGACGAGAAGTATTTTATAAAGCACATCTTGGCCTTTTTTGCCGCATCCGATGGGATCGTAAATGAAAATTTGGCCGAGAATTTCGTGAACGAGGTACAGTATTCCGAGGCCAAATTTTTCTATGGTTTTCAGATTATGATGGAGAATATTCATTCAGAAACCTATTCTTTGTTGATCGATACCTATGTGAAGGACGAGAAAGAAAAAGACATTCTTTTTAAGGCCATCGACAACTTCCCGGCAATTAAGAAAAAAGCCGATTGGGCTCTGAAATGGATCGAATCCCCGAGTTTTGCAGAACGTTTGATCGCTTTTGCGGCCGTAGAGGGCATTTTCTTTTCAGGATCTTTCTGTTCGATTTTCTGGTTGAAGAAAAGAGGACTGATGCCGGGGCTTACTTTTTCGAATGAATTGATTTCAAGGGATGAAGGCATGCACTGTGATTATGCCGTACATCTTCATAATAAGCACTTGATCAACAAAGTGCCCAAAGAGCGTATTACCGCAATATTGGTCGATGCCTTGAATATAGAACGTGAGTTTATTACCGAATCGCTTCCAGCGAGTTTGATTGGCATGAACTCAAAATTGATGACGCAGTATTTAGAATTCGTTACTGATCGATTATTGGTCGAATTGGAATGTGAGAAAGTCTATAACGCTACAAATCCGTTTGATTTTATGGATATGATTTCCCTTCAAGGAAAAACCAATTTCTTTGAAAAAAGAGTTTCGGAATATCAAAAAGCCGGGGTATTGAACAAAGAGAAAGATGTCGATTCACAAAAAATCAGTTTCGATGCCGATTTTTAACGAATGTTGATAGACCTGTCAGGTTTTCAAAACCTGACAGGTCTTAGCTCCTAAATATAAACTAACCAACACCAAAAAATTGTAGCAAATGTTTGTAGT
>QIJL01000119.1 GCA_003232435.1 Flavobacteriales bacterium
CGGCATAGCCTTAGCTACGGCGAAAAATTTTAACGAAGGTATGGGGGAAAAGACCAAGTAGAAATTTCGGATTTCTATTTGGCAGGAGTATAGATGGGCAAATTCGATCTTGGGGAATTCCTTCAGCATACAAGATCTTGTTGCTTATACTTTAGGGATTGTAGCCCTGCTTTTAGTAGACAGCCGTCTTTCCGAGGCTGGGTCTTCGCAAAAGGTCGGCGGTTAGTACTTTTCCATTTGCTTTTTTGCCCCCACCAATAGCCCGTGCAATATTTCGGTCGACAGTCCGTGAAGTGTAAGGCGAAAGGCTGCGCCATAAGTAGGTAAAGGTATCATCGGGTGTTTGTTGTTTAGACCGACTAGCTTTTCAGGACAGTCCATTATCGTGGTGGCATAGATACCGATAACCTCATCCAATTGTAACGAATTACTGGCCCTCCAAAAATCATTATCCGTTAGAAAAAATTGATATACTGGAGTGAAAATTTCAATGGCGGTAGATAAGTCCATAAAATTTGTCCACTTATCCCTAAAATTATCAAAAGGAATTTCCCCAACTGTCAAAGCACTAAAATCTGGCCTTTCGACTTTATCTACCTTCAATCCCTTTTCCGCTATGGCCTTATTTAGATTGATGATAAAGTTGTACAAATTCAGGTCGTGCTCTAAAAACAAATTATCCTTTACATCATTGACCGACATTGGTTTTAAGGGGTTCATCGGCATTTCTTCCGTTCCCTTTACATTGTCTTTGATGAACTTCAATATTTCAGAGCCCAAGTAGAAATGCCTCAATATCAAAAAATTCGCCTCAGGGCTGACCATATATTTCATGCCCAGATATAAAGACCGGTGCAACATTTTGGGTGCATTGATAAGGTTCGGCGAAATCGCCTTGAACAATTGCATCAAAATGATAAAGAGCCTCGAAACCACCCGAATAAAGGGTAACAGATATTGTCTTGACTTTCTTCCGGAATCATAAAGAAAAGCAGCTTTGGCATCATCGCTGAACGGAATACTTTTATCCAAATACAAAGTGTGCCAATGACTGGGGTCCTTTGGGTTGTTCTGCAAAGTCTCGAAATATTCACTTTTGTGAAGCATAGTTCAATTTTTCAATAATTACCGATTTCTGCCAATTGCATGCGATATAATTTGGCAACTACTTTTGCGGTCTTCAGTATTTTTTTCGCCAAATCTTCGGTCAGCGCATCCGAATTAATTGCATTTTCAAACCTTTCAAAATGGTTCTCGTTGCTATCGCTGATTTCGTGATAGGTGAAAAAGGACACCTGATCATCATTCAAATTTAGCAATTGCTGTACAGCTCGGCCCCACTTACCGGCAATTCTATTGCCAAGACCTTCGATTATGAACATCGCCCCAAGCAAATCAAACGGATTCGGTTTACTCGCCGTATGGAACATAAAGGCACTCAAAGCTTCGCTACCAACATTTTTTTCACCACTGTAGAGGTCTTCTTTGTCTCCCCCACAATTGATATAGTTTTTTTCCAGCATTTGGTAATCACGATGCTCATCCCTTGAATGGGAAATAAAAGAGGAGCGGACATCGAAATATTCCATGCTGACATTCGAAGCGGCTCTGGCGATCCATTGCGATCCATCGACTACTTGTTGTCGTAGGTTCAAAAGCAACAGACGATATTCTTCGAGGGTAATTGTGCCATTGTATATTTTTTTAATAATCGGAGCACTACGAAGGTCGTTTTCAAAATCAACCCAGACGGATGTGAGCCCTCTAACCAACCATTCTTGTATCGGTTTGCCTTCGGTGGAAATCGAAGGGGCCAAAATTTCGTCTTCTTCGGTCAATGGTAACGTTTTCTTTTCGCCAGTCGGACCTACAACCGTCAACATCATAAACGAAGTGATGAATCGTCCGCTTTCAGGAACCATACAAAGAATCTTTTGGCCATCTTTTGGATCTTTGTTGTACAACAATTCTTCAAGCATAATAAAAATGGAAGCTGCACCCGTATTCCCTTTCGAATGTAAATTGGTAAACCATTTTTCCTCAGGAATGGTTACCCCGCCTTTGTTCAATAAATCAAGTATCGGTTGCTTGAAATATTCAGAGGAATAGTGACAAAGCAACCAATCTAAATTTTTGGGATCCATCTTTCCTTCTTCGATCAGCTGAAAAAAATGTTGAACACCTAAGCCCACGATATTGTTCACCAGTCGAATATCTTGCTTTAGATTGATAGCCCCGGCTTCGTCGGCGGCAGTGAAACTATCGTAATCTATCCATGATTTTCCCTGTTCGCCCTCAGCGGTCTTGTTCATTCCCGTATACATGCAAGGCTCAAAAAGTGAGGCATGCGATTTCAATTCGATCCATTCAACCTTCAAACTAAATGACTCCTTTTTAGGTCGATTCTGTAATAAGAATGCCCCTGCCCCATCGGAAAGCATCCACCTTAAAAAATCTGTTTCCAAAGGAAGTGAACCTTTATCCACTATGGATTTTTGATTTTCAAAACGTCGTGCCTTGAACATTCTACTGGGGAGTTCTCCGGCACAGACAACTGCGTTATCTGTCTCACCGGACTGAACATGCATGAATCCGTTTTTTATGGCCATCATACCCGCAGCACACACACTTTGATGGCTTGCGATTCCACAAACCGGCAATTCTGATTCGCCATGTACCATACTTGCAAAACCGGGAATGGGGAGATCCCCTTGTGTAGTGGCCGCACTTAAAAATTGTACATCTTCTTTGGCCGTATCGTTCCTTTTCAAACAATCTTCAATCGCCTTAGCCGCCATACCCGCTACCGATTCGGTCGTGTTTTGTTTCTTATCCAAAGCGTAGTAGCGACTTTTGATTCCATTTTGAGTCAACATTCTGTTTTTGCTACGGGAAGGTTTTCCATTGATCAGACCAAGGTATTCTTCCATCTCATCATTCTCGATAGGTTCTCCGGGCAAAAATTTTCCGATAGCATTTATATAAACAGGTCTACTCATTCCATTTTATTTTTGGGGATAGCGGTTTTAAAAATCATATCGAGATAGGGGAGCATAAAACCAAAATTTCCTTTACTCCATTTGTGGTGCATGGTATGCCTAAATGTAAATCTACCGAGATAATCAGGACTCTTGGTTGTTTCACCTTCATGGTTCCAATGCCCTAAAAAATTTAGTAGAATACTCATGGTCGGTAAACTTAAAACGGATAAAATATGAAAGGGATATACCAACACAGGCAAAAAAATTACCGCACCCAAAAGAAATGCCTCGAACCAGTGAAAACTATAGACAGAATATAACGTAGGCTCACGGGAGGCATGGTGCATATAATGTACTTTCATAAAAAACGGCGGTTGGTGCAATAACCAATGACTCGAATAAAAATAGACCTCGTTCCAAAGGAACAATAATGGTATTTCCCAAAGACAATTCAGAATTCCGTTTTGTCCGAATTGAAAGTATCCGTTTTCATATAGTAGCTGCAAGGGAATTGCCTGGAGAGCGAAAATCAAAATGCTCACCATTGAATTTTTAACCTCGACCTTTTCTTGCCCCGGTTTTTTGTAATCAACAATCGATTGAACGGCATTCTTTTTTTTTAAAATGCTTAATAGGGAATTCATCAGGAGTATACCCCCAAAATAAAGTACCGTAAAAAATAGAAAAGTAAACACAAATGTCAGCCACCATTCAGAGAAAACATATGCTACCGTTGAATTTATCATACTATCGGATAAATACTTCTAAAACCATCATGCTGGCTGGCGCTCAATCCGGCTTTTTAAATTTTATTTGTTCGCTACGTAATCTTTGAGATATGAGTAGCGCTTGGTCAGCTTTCCATTTTTTGTCATTCGGGAACGTTCTAAAATTCCGTCTTCATCTTTGTTGAAAAAAGCCGGAATGACATTTTTGACAAAAGTTTCGCCAAAGCCCTCGCTGGCATCTCGTGGTAGTTCGGCAGGCAGGTTATCTACCGCCATCACTGCAATCGAAGATTTGTTCTTGTAATTGGCTTCTTTTTCTGTCTGAGGATTATAGCCGTAAATCGGTTTGGCAATAGTACTTGCTCGGATGGTCGTTGCCACCGGCCCATCGATATCACAGCTGATATCGGCCACAACTTTTATTTTAAAATCAGCATGTTTGGCGTCTTCACGGGTAAATAAATAGGGCGCGCCGTCTCCATAAAAATGCCCTGCAATATAAAAATCGGTCACTTTCGCAAATCGGAAAAAAGTCGATTTATATTCTTGTGGGTTCTCGAAAAAGTCGGCCATGTTTCCACGTGTGCCGTCTTTTCGGGTATTATAACTCGAAACATCGATTTGACAGTAAACCGGTTTTTTGAAATCTTCTTCTAGATATTCATTTACGTTCACCTGTTTCATACCCATGCCATCGAGCATTTCTTTGGCTCCGTTACCTACCCTACCTTTTCCGGTCAAGAGAATCTTGATATTCTGGAGTTTGATTTTTTTGAGCACTACGATCAAGGCCTTTTGATCTTTAAGTGTATTCGCCTTAGGCAACTTGTATAAATTAAATTTGAGTCCGTAGGCACGAAATCCGTTATAGGCACCAACGATACCAGCGTATCTTCCGAAGGCTACTAAACGAATTCCCTTTTGGTTCCTGATAATCTCATGGTCATAGAATTCGATGTTCTTTTTTAGAATCGCCTGCAACAGTTTTCTATTATAGGGCTGCTTTTTGATGGTATGCGAAAAGAAAAAATATTTTTTATTCGGAATCAAAGACCTGATGGGCACTTCTTTTACTCCAAGAAGTACATCACAGTCCTTCATTTTGGTCATGACTTTGATATCTTCAGATGCATATTCTTCGTTAGAAAAAGTACGTATATCGGAAGGTTCTACGATTATTTCGGCATTTTCATATGCCGAAAGGACTTTTTGACAGGCCTCGGGAGATAGTACCACACGTCTATCCGGTGGGTTTTTCCGTTCTTTGATAATTCCGAATTTAATGGCCATAATTTGGTATAAATTTTGCTCTAAATTAAGAGGATTTGCAAGGGTACGCAAGCTTTTATGGCAGGCAATCGTCGTGGGGTCGAATACTGCCCGAATTGTGTACCTTTGCTATCCTTTTTTGGCGGAAGGTGCGTTAGGGATAATAGCAGCGGCATCTTTTCTAATTTATCAGAGACCCTTCGACTGTGCTCAGGGTGACAATTAGAAAAATACGGCGAATAGCCCGCTCGAACGCCCGCCCTTCGACTAAGCTCAGGGTGACATAAGTTCATTAACATATTGGGGCCGACTGGTTTTGACAGCAAGACCAATGGCAATGTAAGCATGTCGAGCGCTGGGATATAGCTCGTTAATCTCATATTTCACACTTTTAATTGGCGATAATAACTACGCTCTTGCCGCTTAATCCGAATTATAGTAGGATTTAGCCTCGTCGTTACTAGGTAGCGAAGCGAGATGTCCCATGGTAGCCCTTGTTGACGGCGACCAATATCGGGGCACCAAAAAAGTCAACACAAGGCCGGTAGAACTTCGATACCGGCACTAAAACTTAAGAAGATAAGTGTACGATAGGCGGTCTTTGGTCGGTCGTGCATCGAAAACCGAATAAAGACTAAACATGTAGAAAGCTTTGACGTTGCTTGTTTGGACGGGAGTTCGATTCTCCCCGGCTCCACTTCAAAAACCACCCGAATGGCTGATTTTTTATACTAATGTTCAAAATGAACTACCTCGGGGCAGAGCCACCGAGGTATCAGAATCAAGACCGCTACGCTGCAAGAGCCAAGAAACTAGACTTTTTTATCTTGGTTCTTGGTTCTTGGTTTTTAGAACAAATCGATTATCTGAATGCTACACCCGAGGCCCGTCCGACCGGCACGGGCGGGCAAAGCCTCGGGGAATTCTTTTGATTAAAACCAACTAAACCCCTAGAACTTACATGGCCCGATTTTTGCAATAAAGAAGTACTATTGAATCATAATCAAATACAATTTGGTATCTTGTGACATTAAGCTTAATATACCTAACTTTAAATAAAAATGGATTTACTTAAGAGAGCAAGCGAGCTGGAGAACATGAAGATGAGCAATATGACTACCAGCGATAGGGTGGTGGCCTCCAGAGAGGCTAAAAAATTAATCTTGGAGATCAACGAAATCTACAAGGAAACAAAAGATCCCGACCTTATGGATCTTATGAAGCGGTTGACCGATAAAAAACGTAAAATCGAGAAAAGGTTAAAAGGCAGACCTGCTGCCTAAGACCAAAGTCCGTTGGACCCTATATTGGCCCTCCTACTCTGCCTAAGACAGAGAAGGAGGGCTTTTTTTATCTCATAGTACAATAAAAAATCGATTTAACTAATGATTTTGTAGACCTGAGTCAATGAACTCGTCTTGAGTTATTATTTTACCTGCGAATTCGCATTTTGCACCCTGATTTTGCCATTTTTGGCTTCCGTCCGCCTATGGCTGGATGCAACCAAAAAATGACTTCATCAGGGTACAAAAGCCTTCATTCTCGGTTCCAAACAATAACTCAAGACGAGTTCAATGTATTCGTTTAAATTTTTTCAATGAACTAATTGGAAAAACCATAACTAACTACTTGATTTACAGCAATTATGTTAAAATATCGTGCAGTTCGTCGAAAAAATACAATTTGCATCATCCTTAGAACAAACTCGCACGTACATCCCTGAAATACCCTATTATTCGGTTGTTCATCGAGAAAATAATCGATTTCATCGTTTTTCAGGCGAAAAAGAATATTTTTGAATAACCCAAATAGTAAATAGTACCCAGTAAATTTAAACCTTAATCTACTTTATGGAAGCGCCCCGCACTAAAATCATTAAGTTGAGCACTCTTTTTATTGCCTTTTTTTTTAGTTTCTCTTGCAATAGTGATACTGATCTTTTAGCCGATTACATTCTTTCCGATTACCGTAATAACTCCGTAGTTAACGACTATTTTGTAGTAAGGCCCGACCGGAGCTCAATATTCGATGTATTATCAAATGATGGCTTTATTGAAGAGGACAGTGTAAAAATCACCGAAATTTCCAGCCCCAATAGCGGATCGGTTGTAATAAATGAGGATATGTCCATTACATATACCCCAGCAGCCGCGACCAGTGTGGAAGAACCCCAGCTGGTGGAACAGACCCAGCCAGAAGAGGAAACCCAAGCCGAGGAAGAAACCCAAGCCGAGGAGGAAACCCAGACAGAAGAGGAGACCCAAGCCGAGGAAGAAACACAAGCCGAGGAGGAAACCCAGACTGAAGAGGAGACCCAAACAGAGGAAGAAACCACCCAGACCGAGGAAGAAACCCAGACTGAAGAGGAGACGCAGACAGAAGAAGAAACAGAAACCGAAGATGATACGGTAGTTACCGACACGTTTACCTATACAACCGAAGTTATAAATGAGGATGAGACCGTAACTACCGAAGAAGGAACCGTTGAAGTAGTCATAGAAACTGAGGAAGAAGAGGTGTCCCCAACTGATGAAGAGGAAGAGCCTGCCTCAACCGATGAAGAGGAAGAAGGAGAGAATGAAGCTCCAAAGGCGGTAACTTCTGCCACCCCAAATTCGGGCACAGCTCCCTTGGAAGTGCAATTCAAAGGCAGCGACTCTACCGACGACAATGAAATCGATAGTTATATATGGGACTTTAAGGATGGGAACAGTGCTACTGGCGCGAATCCCTCACACACTTTCGCGGAAGCCGGGGAATATAAGGTCAAGCTGACCGTAAAAGACAAAGATGGGCTTGAACATTCCAAGACGGTTACCATAAACGTTTCGGAGCCCGCCCAAAATGAAGCGCCAAAAGCAGTAGCAACAGCCACGCCCACCTCTGGGGTAGCTCCTTTAGAAGTGCAGTTCAATGGTAGCAACTCTACCGACGACAATGCGATTTCAAGCTATGAATGGGACTTTAAGGATGGGACGACCGCAGCGAACGCGAACCCCTCGCACACTTTTAATGAATCCGGCGAATACAACGTTGAATTGACCGTAATGGACGAAAACGATCTTTCCCATTCAAAGACCATTACGATTACGGTTGAAGAGGGTCAACCGAGTAATTCATCGGCAAATCTTTTGTTTAAGAGTGGGTTCGAAGGTGTTTCATTGGGTTCTAAGAATTCGCCTTTAAACGGTTATCAAAAAATCAATGGAACCGATTCCGAGTCAGGATTTACTTGGCCACCTTTAATATTGGGGTCAAATCAAACAGGGATCCATTTGGTCAATGATGATGGAGGTGCCGCTTCCAATAGTCAATTTAAAACCGTTACAGGTCATAATGGGTCTTCCACCAGAGCATTATCCAGGATTATAAACTACGATGCAAATGTTACCCAATTACCCTATCAAATCAACAATATTACCGAAAACCCAAAATCGTTGTACGTAAGCTACTGGATGAAAATAGACGGCAGCGGATTGGACAAAAACTACGATTGGAAAGTGCCGTGGGAATATAAAACGTATAAATGGGATGAAGATAGCGGCTATAGGATTATCGCATATTTTGAAAGGGATGGAGTTACGGGAAAATTGAGGTCAAGACTTCAGGGAGATACTAAAGGAGCCCAAGGCTTAAATTGGTCTATAAGTAATGAAAATGTTCTACCACCATTCAATGAATGGTTCAAAATAGAATACTATTTGGAGTGGGGCAATGGCGTTACAAATGGACGCGTCTGGTGGAAGATCAATGGTCAACTAGTTGCCGACCATACAGGAAGGATGACCTATGACAATGATGATTTGGGATATCTCTTTGTTACCCAACGGGAACTCCTACCCTATTTCAAGTTTGGTCGACGATATAGAAATTTGGGATGATGATCCCAACGGCAATTAACAAAACCTTGTGGCCAACCAATATACACTAATAGTAACTAAGTTTTGAATAAAATCAGGCCCTTTGCATAGCGAGTGGTCTGATTTTCATATAAGCAATATTATACTAATTGAATCTATTTGTAAATCCGTACGGTAGAAAAAACCTTCCCAGTAAAGAATCCTCGGGGCCCGTCCGACCGGCACGGGCGGGCAAGCCCACGAGGCATTAAAATCCCAAATCCCAAGCACCAAATTCCAATTCGCGCAAAAGAGGATTTGTGAAAATTCGTGAAACCTGC
>QIJL01000549.1 GCA_003232435.1 Flavobacteriales bacterium
AAGACCACTATGTTGAATGCCGGAAACATCAGTGAACACGATTTAGATCTTATTAAGATTGTTGACACTGAAGAAGAGGTGGTTGAAATAATAGACTCCTTCTATAAAGGGCATCAACTAAGCCCGAATTTTTAATCGAACTCCCTTTGAAAAAAACTGCGAACATTCAAAATACTATTTGCATTGCACTCTGTTTTTTTTGGGCAATCCACATGTTCGCACAGCACAGTAATGAGGTTACGGCCAAATTGAATGGTGAAACCAAGATTATCGACGTTCAACAAGAATTTACCTATAAAAACTCCTCGGACAATACCCTTGAGATTCTTTATTTCAATGACTGGGCGCATGCATATTTAGATAAGGACACGGGGCTCGCAAAACGCTTTGCCGAAGAATTCAAAAAGAGCCTTCACTTGGCAAAAAGAAGTGAAAGGGGGTACACCGAAATTATAACCGTTGTCGATGATCAATATCGAGGACTACGCCTAGAACGAACATCGGAAAAAGACATTCTTAAGATTTACCTGAACGAACCGCTGCCTCCGAACGGCGAAGTAAAGATTTTCATTACATACAATGTGAAACTTCCACCAAATAAGTACACTCCGTACGGCTATGACAATAGAGGTGGGTATTATCTCAGGGATTGGTACTTGACCCCGGCCGTTTACGACGGAGCTTGGCATTTATATTCCAATAAAAACCTTGAAGATCTTTATACCGATGTCACGGAAACCACAATCAATCTAACATATCCGGCCGGTCTTTTCGTTGAGTCGAATTTTAAGGTTTTGGGCAATACCCAATTCCCAAGTGGGCAGCAGGTACAATTGAAAGGCGAAAATCAGAAAAGCGGGGAAATCGTTCTGACACCCGAAAAAAGATTTACCACCCATGTCAATGATTATATGACCGTGACAACTGACATAGAAGCACGAAAGTACGATGTAATATCGCAAGGTATATCCATCGAGAAAGTTTCCAAATTCATTGTCCAGAACTTAGGAGAGTACCCGCATGGCGATTTGCTGGTCAGTAAATTGGAATACAACAAAAGTAAATTATGGGGAATCAATCAGTTGCCCTCGTTTATACGACCATATGAAGAGCAGTTTCAGTTCGAGATGAAATTTCTAAAAACCGCTTTGCGAGTGATATTGTCCGAATCACTCTACTTGAACCCAAGAAAGGAAATGTGGTTGTCAGACGCACTCGCCAACTATTTGATGATCATGTACGTCGAAGAATACTACCCAGATCAGAAACTTTTGGGCAAATTGAGCAAGATATGGGGAGTACGAAGCTTTCATTTGGCCCAAATGGACTTTAACGAACAATATCCTTTACTATATATGCTAATGGCCCGTAAAAATATTGACCAGCCATTGACCACCCCAAATGATTCATTGCTCAAATTCAACCAAGAAATAGCCAATAAATATAAAGCAGGTCTTGGCTTGGCCTATTTGGCGAGCTATATCGGCAAAGAGAAAGTAGACGAGGGCATCAAGACCTTCTATAAATACTATAAGTTGAAAGAGGTCAAGACCCTCGACTTCGAATCGATTATGAAAAGGTCTGCGAATAAAGATATCGATTGGTTTTTCAATGATTATGTTTCAACTGATGAACGTATCGATTTCAAAATAAAAAACGTCGAAAAAACAGAGGATTCGCTAAAAATAACCCTTCGAAATAAAACCGGAACCAACGTGCCTATTTCGTTATTTGGCCTAAAGAAAGATTCAATAGTATCTAAGCATTGGTTCTCGAACATTACTGCTGATAGCACGGTGACCGTGCCAAGAAACGAAGCCCAAAGACTTGTACTCAATTACGACCAAAAAATTCCAGAATTCAACCAGCGGGACAATTGGAAATCATTGGGAGGGTTTTTATCAAGTAACAAAAAACTGAAATTTCAATTTTTCAAGGATGCCGAAGATCCCTACTACAATCAAATATTTTATGTGCCCGTGTTAGGTTTTAATATTTATGATGGGTGGTCGCCAGGCTTACGTATTTATAATAAAACCCTATTGGAGCGCCCTTTCGTTTATGATTTCTCCCCTTCTTACGCTACACGAGACAAGTCTTTTGTTGGTTCAGGAAGATTGTCATTTAGGCAATACCATCGAAAAAGCGGTCACTATATTACTAATTATTCTTTGAGCGGATCGACTGCACATTTTCAAGTTAATTCTAGATTCTCGACCATCACACCCTCGATTACCTTCGGGTGGCGACCATCTAATTTAATGTCGAATAGAAGAAAAGTGCTCAACTTCAGGTATGTAAACGTTTTTCGAACTATTGATGAAAGTCTCGGTGAGTTGGAGACCAATCCTGATTACAGTGTCTTGAACGCCCGTTTCTTTGATTCGAACAACGGTATCATAGATTACTCTTCTTGGTTTTTAGATGCTCAACATTCCGGTAATTTTACAAAACTGTCATTCGAATGGGAATACCGCAAATTGTTCCAAAACAATAGGCAGCTAAATCTTAGGTTTTTTGCCGGTAAGTTTCTACGCAATAAAATAGACCCTGATGTCAATTTTTTTGATTTTGCCCTTGACCGGCCCACAGATTATTTATTTGAGTATGGCTATTTAGGAAGGTCTGAAAATTCAGGTATTTATAGCCAAGAGATAATAATCGCCGAAGGTGGCTTTAAATCATTTTTGGATGAGCAATATCGTTTTTCAAACGATTGGATCGCAACGGCAAACGCCAGCGTAAATCTCTGGCGCTGGATAGAGTTATATGGAGATGTCGGAATGGTTAAAAGCAAGGATCAAGCCGGGAAATTTGTTTACGACTCGGGTATACGACTAAATCTTTTGACCGATTTTTTTGAACTTTATCTACCCATATACTCAAATAACGGTTGGGAGGTTTCCCAGGCCCAATACGCTGAAAAAATTCGTTTCGTGGTTACCTTGAGGACCCGTACTTTGACGGGTCTCTTCACAAGAAAATGGTTTTAAAGAGATTATTGAATCCTCAAAGAAATACCATTTTTAAATAAGAAATATAACAAATAAGTATTTATTTGGTTGTGTTATTGAGAATATTTCAACAAATATCTTATCCCTATGATTGCTAAAATGTAATTGATTTGGTACTTTTGAAGTAGCTTTGAATCGACAATGAAAACATCCTCAAAAACAAGCAGCGAGATCTCCTTCGAAGATTTTAGGAATCAAATCCTTAAAGATTACGAAATCGCTTTTTTAAGCAGAACTGTTAGTTTACTGGGAAGAAAAGAAGTCTTAACCGGAAAAGCAAAATTCGGAATATTCGGTGATGGTAAAGAACTGCCACAATTGGCAATGGCACGCAGTTTCAAGAACGGGGATTTTCGAAGTGGCTACTACAGAGACCAGACTTTTATGATGGCCTTAGGTCTTTTGACGCCCAAGCAATTATTTCATGCCCTTTATGCCACCACCGACATCGAAAAAGAACCGATGAGCGCTGGTAGACAGATGGGCGGTCATTATATTACCCATAGCCTTAACGAAGATGGTAGTTGGAAAAACCTTACCGAACAGAAAAATAGCAGTGCCGATATTTCATGTACTGCAGGTCAAATGCCGAGATTATTAGGTCTCGCCCAAGCTTCAAAAGTTTATCGAACCTTAGAGGGTTTAGACTCCAATAATTTTTCGAACAAAGGTAATGAGGTAGCCTGGGGCACCATCGGGAATGCCAGTACAAGCGAAGGCATGTTCTTAGAGGCAATCAATGCGGGTGGAGTACTGCAAGTACCCATGGTAATAAGCATTTGGGACGATGAATACGGTATTTCGGTACCGGCCGAGTATCACACGACCGGTAAAGATATTTCTAGAATGCTAGGTGGATTCCAGCGAGATGAAGAAACCCAAGGCTATGAATTACTGAAAGTCAATGGTTGGGACTATACCGCTTTAATGCACGCTTATGAAAATGCTTCCGACATGGCCCGTGAAAATCATGTGCCCGTAATCATACATGTGATCGAATTGACACAGCCTCAAGGCCATTCTTCCTCCGGGTCGCACGAGCGATATAAAAGTGAAGAACGTTTACAGTGGGAGCGAGACAACGATTGCAACAAAAAATTCAGGGAATGGATCATCGAATCCGGAATTTCTTCGGAAGAAGAATTATCCGAAATGGAAAAATCCATTAAAAAAATCGTCCGAACGGCAAAAAAAGAAGCATGGTCCGAGTATTTGGCATCTCACAAAGAATTGAAAAAATCGCTCATCTCACTTTTGAATGCAGCCGCCTCAAAGAGTGCCAATAAAAGTCAACTGACCAGAACAAAGAACGATCTTATTGCGATCGAGGAACCGATCAAAAAAGATTTGGCCTCCAACTCAAGAAAGGCCATGCGCTATTTATTGGGGGAAAGTTTCCCCGAAAAAACAGCCTTAAGCAATTGGATATCAGATTTTTTAAACGACACCCAACCAATGTACAGCAGTTCGTTGTACAGTGAACTATCGAATAACGCGACGAAAATTTCTGCGATCGAGGCAACATACGATACTGAAACCCAAAGGGTAGACGGTAGAATAATATTAAGGGATAATTTTGATAAGCTTTTACAAAAGTATCCTGAAGTACTGATATTCGGCGAAGATAGTGGAGCCATCGGGGATGTTAATCAAGGTCTTGAAGGGCTGCAGAAAAAATATGGTAAAATTCGAGTTTCCGATACCGGTATTCGCGAGACCACGATAATCGGTCAGGGTATTGGAATGGCTTTGAGAGGTCTTCGGCCAATTGCTGAAATACAGTACTTAGATTACATTTTCTATACCTTGGCGACCCTGACCGACGACTTGGCGACCTTGCGGTATCGAACCTTCGGCAAACAAAAAGCACCTTTGATCATTCGCACACGCGGACACCGATTAGAAGGTATTTGGCATTCCGGTTCACCGATGGGAGGGCTCATACACGTACTACGCGGAATGTATATTCTTTCTCCCAGAAATATGACCCAAGCCGCAGGTTTTTACAATACCCTGATGAAAAGTGACGAACCCGCACTGGTCATAGAAAGTCTGAACGGTTATCGCCTAAAAGAAAAGATGCCCGCCAATCTCGGGGAGTTTTGCACCCCGATAGGAACCGTCGAAACCTTAAAAGAAGGAAACGATATTACCCTAGTCTCTTATGGCTCGACCCTTCGAATCGTTGAAAAGGCCGCAAAAGAATTAGCAGAAGTTGGTATCGATGCAGAAGTAATCGATGCACAGACCCTACTCCCTTTTGATATAGAAAACGATGTTTTGAAGAGTTTGAAAAAGACGAATAGACTTTTGGTCATCGACGAAGATGTACCAGGTGGGTGTTCGGCTTATTTGATTCAGGAAATCGTTGAAAAACAGGGCGGCTATAAATATCTTGACAGTGCGCCACAAACTTTGACCGCCAAGGCGCACAGGCCCGCCTATAGTTCAGACGGCGACTACTTTTCAAAGCCCAATGCCGAAGATATTTTTGAAAGAACGTATGCAATTATGCACGAGGCCGATCCAGAGAATTATCCGCAGTTGAGATAAACCGGTATTCAAAAGTATTTCATCTTAAGAAACCACCTACTTTGCTCATGGTCATGCCGGCAGGCAGGGGTCTGCACAAAGTTCACGGAGAATTCTTTGTGAACTTTGTGCCCTTCTTAGCGTGCTTTGTGGTTTCTCTTTCCACTCGGTACCGAAGCCATCTTCTTAGAAGGAATGATTTCTATTTTGGTATTTCGACCTAGTTTTTGATCTCCTTTTCGGGTTCTTGTATAGAAGGCTTCAAAGGGTTTCCATCGGCATCGATTTCGATAATCTCATCGAAACCCAGCTGATCCAATTTATCGGCGATCTTGGCCCTGTCCCCTACCATAAACCAATTTACGGCGTCGGGCCTAACAATCTTTTTACTGACCGACCGCACATCATCCAAAGAAAGATCACGTACACTTTGATCATATTTTTGGTAGTAATCATCGGGTAAATCGTATCGCACCAAATTTGTCACCGAATTGTTTACCGCGGCATTGGTTTCCCATTGTCCCGGAAGTTTCAATACTTGGTTCGTCTTGACTTTATCAAGCTCTTCTTTGGTGGCCGGCCTGCTTGTTACGAATTCAGAGATTTCTTTTCGAAGTTCCGTAACCGATTCTGCTGACTTGTCAGTCTGCACCGGAGCATAAACTATAAAGGGGCGCTCTTGGTTTGCCCCCATCACAAAACCACCGGCACCATAGGCCCAATGTTTATCTTCCCTTAAATTCATATTGATACGGGACGTGAAGGCGCCGCCCAATATACTGACCATTTGTTCCAAGGCTACTTCAGAAACCTCCCCATATTTACTGGTAAGATGCCCGGCAATGATAATCGACTGCTGTGACTCAGGCCGATCGATCAAGTACAACGTATTCTTGGAATTTACCTTGGGCTTGCCGAATTTGATTTCAGGTACATTGCCTTTTTTCCACTTGCCTAAAGATTTTTCCAGCTTTTTCTTCAGATAGTTCATTTCTACATCGCCGGTAATGATTAGTGTCGCTTTATTTGGTTTTATCCAAGTTTTATAAAATTGCATTACATCTTCGCGGGTCAACTTTTTTACGGTTTCTTCATATCCACTACCTGTGTACGGACTGCTATATGGATGACCTTCGCCGTACATATATTTGTTCATGACACGCAATGCCATCGAAAATGGTTGCGATTTTTCCTTTTTAATAGTATTGATCTGTTCTTCTTTGAGCCTTTCGAATTCTTTTTCAGGAAATGAAGGATTCAGCACAACTTCGGCAAAAATATCCAAACTGGCGTCTAAGCTAGGTTTCAGGGTATTCATATAGATACTCGATTTATCCTGGTTTGAAGAGGTATAAAGACTTGCACCCAGAAGTTGTAAACTTTCGTTGATTTCAAGAGAGCTGAGTTCTTTTGTGCCTTCATCCATAAGATTCATTGCAAGAGCCGCCGTGCCAGGGCTCGCCAAATAGTCGGTTTTATATCCTGCATCGATCATAAGGTTCATCACTATGGTGGGCACGCCGGTTCGTTTGGCCAGAACGATATTCATTCCGTTTGACAATTTCGCTCTTTCCAAGTCAGGGAATTTTGAGCTTTTCTGCACACCGAGTTCAGGTAGTTTCGATCGGTCCACCGTACTATTTTCCACGGAATATTCAGGAAATGGGTTGCAAACCAAAACATGTTTTCCTTTGGTCAACCACTTCTTAGCGGTATTCTTTAGGTCTTCGATCGTCGTATCCTCTACATACTTCAAAATGGTCTTATAGTAAGCTGGATCCCCGAAATAAGTTTGGTTCGAGGCTAAAATATCCGAAACACCTCCAAAGCCTCCGATACGTTCCTGACCTTTTATAAAGCCCGAAAAATAAGATGCCTTTACTCTTTTCAACTCGGCCTCTGTCGGGCCTTCGTTTATCAGTCGGTCGATTTCTTTCTGTAGAACCATTTGCACTGCCTCTGCATCTTCCCCCGGTTTTACGTTTGCCCAGATAACGAAATTACTGGAGATTTCGCTAGAGGCTTGGTACGATACCACCGAACTTGCCGTCTGATCTTCGTAGACCAATTTTTTATAAAGTCTTGAATTCTTCCCGCTGGTCAGAAGAGCCGAAATGAGGTCAAAATGAAGGTCTTCTTTATCTCCGAATTGCGGGGTATTCCATGCGAATAATACTCTTGTCTCGGGAACCCTATCTTCATAAACTTCATAGGTATCGCCATTATGTACGGGAATGTTGACCTCTTGCCTGGCAATCGTAGGCCCTGAGGGAATATCCCCAAAATATTTCAAAACCTTTTTATGGACCTCTTCCGGATCAATGTCTCCGGCGATTGCAATAACGGCATTGGCAGCACCGTAGTAGGCTTTAAACCACTCTTGTACATCCTCCAAAGAGGCGGCGTTCAGATCTTCCATTTCTCCGATGACCGTCCATGAATAAGGGTGTCCTTTTGGGTGCATTGCCTTGCTCAATAAGTCTCGTTGCTTACCATAAGGTTGATTCTCGCCTTGGCGCTTTTCATTCTGGACCACCCCTCTTTGCTCGTCTAACTTGGCTTGATCAATGGCGCCCAATAGATGTCCCATTCGATCAGATTCCAAAAACAATACTTGATCTAGCGCCGAAACCGGAATATTCTGAAAATAGTTCGTTCTATCGGTATTGGTCGTACCGTTCAAGTCGGTACCCCCGATACGCTCTAATGCCTGAAAATAGTCATCGTTAAAATTCTCACTTCCGTTGAACATTAAATGCTCAAAAAGGTGGGCGAAACCACTCTTACCGGGTTTTTCATTTTTAGAACCTACATGATACCACATATTTACGGCCACTATCGGCGCCTTATGGTCTTCATGGACTAAAAGGGTCAATCCATTGGGTAGCACGAATCGCTCGTACGGAATATCGATTTGATCGGCTTTGAATTCAAAAGTCTGTGCATTTTGTTCATGGGAAAAAAGGAATAGAATTAAAAATGGAAACATTATTTTTTTCATGATCGATGATTTTTATGTGTTTGTTGTAAATATAACTTTTGCTGCTCTCACAACCAATATTTTATGATTTCTCAAACAATTTACAATGAACTGATTTAAACTTTTTGTTTGGAACCGAAAATATCGGCTTTTGTGCCCAGATGAAGCCATTTTTTATCAGCATCCGCCTATGGCGGACGGTGATCAAAAATGGCGAAATATGGGTGCAAAATGTGATATTTGTAGGTAAAAGAGAAAG
>QIJL01000267.1 GCA_003232435.1 Flavobacteriales bacterium
CCGATACAAGTTGTTATTGTTCCTATTTACAAAGGATTGGAGCAGTTGGAGGCGATTTCGGAAAAGGTGAGTCCTGTAGTTAAAGAATTGCGTGAAAAGGGCATTTCAGTAAAATATGATGATAGAGATACCCAAAAACCTGGCTTTAAGTTCAATGAATATGAACTGAAGGGAGTTCCTGTGCGTTTGGCAATAGGGCAACGAGACATGGATAACGGAACCTTTGAAGTCGCCCGACGTGATACTCTTGTAAAGGAAACCGTGGCAATGAATGAGGTAATCGGTAAAATCGAGTTTCTATTAACCGATATTCAGAAGAATATCTATCAAAAGGCATTCGACTATAGAAAAGAAAACATCACTGAAGTTGATTCGTATGAAGAATTCAAAAAGGTTCTTGAGGAAAAAGGTGGGTTTATTTCCGCCCATTGGGATGGTACCAATGAGACCGAAGACCGTATAAAAGAGGAGACCAAGGCCACGATTCGATGTATTCCGCTTGATGCGAAAAACGAAGAAGGGAAGTGCATTGTAACAGGTAAAACATCGAATAAAAGGGTACTATTCGCCAAGGCTTATTAATTTTTTTCAGTTGCTGTTGTGATATTTATTAGTGAAACTCGATTTTGAGGAGTCCGCCAAAGGCGGACGAACTCAAAATTGTTAGTTGAACTAACCCCGCTTTCTTGTGCTGAACTTGTTTCAGTATCAGCGGGGTCTGGCGGACGATTCCTATTAATGGGTCCAGTCCGCCAATTGGCGGATGGGGGTTAATAACACCAAAATTCCTGAAGGATATCAAGTCGAATCGTTACCAGAGTCTAAGATCATCAGCTTGCCCGATAATCTGGGAATGTTCAAATATACGATCAAGAACAACGGAGCTTCCGTGAATCTGAGTTCGAGTCTTACTTTTAATTCCAGCATAATTTCTCCCGGGTATTATGACAGCCTGAAAGAATTTTATCGGCAATTGGTCGAAAAAGAGACAGAAAAGGTAGTTTTGTCTAAAATCACCGAAAATGGGAATAAAGATAGTGCAGCAGGAAGTCGATAATTGGATCAAGACCCACGGGGTACGTTACTTCAACGAACTGACGAATATGGCCCAGCTTACGGAGGAAGTTGGCGAAGTGGCTCGAATTATCGCTCGACGATATGGCGAACAGAGCGAAAAGGAATCTGACAGATCGAAAGATCTGGGCGAAGAATTGGCCGATGTTCTTTTTGTGGTGCTTTGCCTGGCCAATCAGACGGGGGTCGATCTGGAGGAGGCTTTTTATAAAAAACTTGAGCTAAAGGCACAGCGCGACCATGATCGTCATCAAAACAATCAAAAACTCAAATAGCTTATCTTTGGACTTCTTTTTTAAAAGCCGCAACATTGAAATTACGTCTCCGTCCACCTCCTCAAAATCTTCTTAAGGCCAAAATCAAGATTACAGGTTCAAAAAGTGAGTCGAATCGTCTGCTTTTGTTGCAGGCACTCTATCCAACTATAGAGATTGAAAATTTATCGAATTCCGATGATGCACAGGTCATGCAAAAGGGCCTTCAAATAAAAAACGGCACGGTGGATATTCATCACGCCGGAACAGCCATGCGGTTTTTAACCGGTTATTTTGCTTCCCAAAAGGGAAGAGAAGTAATATTGACCGGATCTCAGCGAATGACCGAACGGCCCATCGGGGTTTTGGTCGATGCGCTGCGTTCTCTCGGGGCGAATATTGAATATGTTCAGAATGATGGTTACCCTCCCCTAAAGATAAAAGGACAAAAGTTTACCAAAAACAAGGTCGGTATTCCGGCGAATATCAGCAGTCAATATATTTCGTCGTTATTAATGATAGGATCGAGCCTTCCGAACGGTCTTGAACTCGAATTGGTAGGCAAGATTACTTCTGTGCCCTACATTAGGATGACTTTATCTTTGTTGGATCAAATAGGGGTGGAGAATTCATTTGAAGGCAATGTGATTACCGTCGCCCACAAAACTTCTGTAGAAAAAACAAAATTGGTCGTAGAGTCCGATTGGAGCTCCGCTTCCTATTTTTATAGTGTTGTTGCATTGAGTGAAGCCGGTAGCGAAATTACCCTATCATCCTATAAAAAAAATAGTCTGCAAGGAGATAGCGTTCTATCCGAAATATATCGGGACCTTGGGGTGGAGACGGTATTCCAGGAAAATGAAATTGTTTTAAAAAAGGTTTCCGATTGCCAACTTTCGACTCTCGATCGTGAACTTTCCAATGCTCCTGATATTGCACAAACAATAGCGGTTACTTGTTTTGGACTTGGTATGGGCTGTTACCTCACAGGCTTACACACACTAAAAATCAAAGAGACAGATAGGCTTGCAGCTTTGAACACAGAGCTTTCAAAATTGGGCGCCGAAATTTCCGTTACGGATAAAAGCTTGATGATCCATCCATCCAAAGAGATAAAAAACGGGATATCCATTGATACCTACAACGATCATAGAATGGCGATGGCATTTGCGCCTTTGACCTTGAAAACGTCATTGATAATCAATGATGCAGGGGTGGTTTCAAAATCGTATCCCGATTTTTGGGAGGATCTTAAAAGCCTCCAATTTGACATTGAAAGTTTATAGACGCATTTAATCCTCTTTTTACTTGACAAGGCCTATGCTCAGATTGTATATTTGCAGCCGCTAAAAATTGCTAAACTAAACCTATTACATGAAATGAGCTACTAAGAAAATTGACGATTTCCGAGATTTTTAATAGCGAATAGCATGTGACCTTTCTAAAAAAATAATCAGCACCACATGAAATTATCACACTTCAGTTTCGAACTGCCTGACAGCCTATTGGCGGAATATCCGGCAGAAAATAGAGACGAATCAAAATTAATGGTCGTTCACAGGGAATCAGGAAAAATCGAACATAAAATGTTCAAAGACCTTATTGATTATTTTGATGAGGACGATGTGATGGTACTGAACAATACGAAAGTCTTCCCTGCTAGGTTGTACGGGAATAAAGAAAAAACCGGGGCAAGAATAGAAGTCTTTTTGTTGAGAGAGCTTAATGAAGAACAACGCCTTTGGGATGTTCTAGTAGATCCGGCTCGAAAGATCCGTATCGGTAATAAACTGTACTTTGGGGAAGATGAAAGTCTGGTTGCTGAGGTAATCGACAATACGACTTCCCGCGGTAGAACGTTACGCTTTCTATATGACGGTTCATATATTGATTTTAGAAGAAAACTCAGGGAACTTGGCCAAACACCTTTACCGAAGTATATCAAACGTGCCGTCGAGCCTGAAGATGAAGAACGCTATCAAACTATTTATGCCAAACACGAAGGTGCAGTTGCGGCCCCAACTGCTGGATTGCATTTTTCGAAACATCTGCTAAAGCGTTTGGAAATAAAAGGATTGAAATTCGCCGAGCTCACTTTGCACGTTGGTCTGGGGACTTTCAATCCGGTCGAAGTAGAAGATCTTTCAAAACATAAGATGGATAGCGAGGAGTTGATCATCGATGAAAAAGCTACGGAAATAGTCAACACGGCCAAAGAGCACAAGCGCCGTATCTGTGCTATTGGTACTACTGCGATGCGCGGACTTGAAAGTGCCGTTTCTTCGGGGTATACGTTGAATACTTTTGATGGGTGGACAAATAAATTCGTGTTCCCGCCTTATGAATTCAGTATTGCCAATGCGATGGTGACCAATTTTCATCTTCCAAAATCTACCTTGTTGATGATGGTGTCGGCCTTTTTGGGGCATGATTTGATGAAAAGGACTTATAAAGAGGCAATTATCGAGGGCTATCGATTCTACTCATATGGTGATGCGATGCTAATCATTTAGGGTTTTCAAACGGTTTGAGACTTTTTCACGAATGACAAATTTACCATTTGTCATTCCGACGCAGGAGGAATCCCTACCCTAAAACCACCTAGATTTCTCACTTCGCTGCACTACGTTTCGAAATGACAATAAACATTAAGTTTGCAAACCAAAAAGAAAGACATACGAGCGCTTACAAAGGAGCAGTTACGCGACTTTTTTGTTTCCCAAGGGGATAAATCCTTTAGGGGGAACCAAGTTTACGAATGGCTCTGGCAGAAATCTGCACATTCGTTCGAAACCATGACAAATCTTTCAAAGGAGACCCGCCAGATGCTGGAAGATAATTTCGTGATCAACCACATCAAGGTCGATCAAATGCAGCGGAGCAAAGACGGTACGATAAAGAATGCTGTTCGCTTACATGATGATTTGGTCGTCGAATCGGTATTGATTCCTACTAGTACGAGAACTACTGCCTGCGTTTCGAGCCAAGTGGGTTGTAGCCTCGACTGCAAATTCTGCGCAACGGCCCGATTGAAAATAATGCGTAATCTGAATCCTGATGAGATCTATGATCAAGTTGTGGCCATAGACAATGAAAGTCGCCTTTATTTTGACCGCCCTTTGAGTAATATCGTTTTTATGGGCATGGGTGAGCCTTTGATGAACTATAATAATGTTTTGAAGGCCATCGATAAAATAACATCTACTGAAGGGCTTGGTATGTCGCCAAAGCGTATTACGGTTTCAACGTCGGGTGTGCCCAAAATGATTCGAAAAATGGCAGATGACGGGGTGAAATTCAAATTGGCCGTGTCTCTGCATTCGGCCATTGATGAAGTCCGGACTTCGATAATGCCCTTTAATGCCAAATTTTCCCTTGCTGATTTACGGAAAGCCTTGGAGTATTGGTATGAAAAGACAAAAAGCCGTATAACCTATGAGTATGTCGTATGGAAAGGAATCAATGACACCCAGTTTGCAGTAGATGCCTTGGTCGATTTCTGTAGGTTCGCACCGTCAAAAGTAAATTTGATAGAATATAACCCTATCGATGACGGCGATTTTCGACAGGCTCCCGACAGTGCCATTCAGATGTACGTAAATACTTTAGAACGTAACGGTATTACCGTAACCGTACGCCGTTCTAGGGGCAAGGATATCGATGCGGCCTGCGGACAATTGGCGAATAAACAGTGATCTAGTGAGCAGTGAGCAGTAAGCGGTAGGCAGTGACGGTTGGCCGTTTTCAGAACTTACTAATAACCATTCTCTTATGACGGCCATGCCCCATCCGCTGAAAGAAAAGCCGAACCAAGGTCAAAATATTATTTATTAGGATGGATTTTTGTCTTTTTCGGAATTTATTCCCCTCCTTCGGAGAGCCTGCCCCGAATTCATTTCGGGGGGGCTAGGGGAGGATTTTTTTTTGTTGAACCGCACTCTCCTTAATAGCAGTGCGGACGGCTACTGCCAACTGAAAACTTCTTTCAGAATACTGAATACTCCTTCATTTTACCTATTTTTATAACGACACACTGACCTCCCCGTAAAACGCCACATCCGTTGAAAGTAGTATCCCAAATAAAAGAACCGATTGAAAAGGAAATGGAGCTTTTCGAAGCAAAATTTCTTGAATCGATGTCTTCGAAGGTCGCACTCTTAAACCGTATTACTTATTATATCGTAAATCGCAAGGGCAAGCAAATGCGCCCCATGTTCGTATTTCTTACGGCGAAATTGATAAATAATGGGGAAGTCAATGACCGAACGTATCGAGGTGCATCGGTTATCGAATTGATCCATACTGCCTCATTAGTACATGATGATGTGGTCGATGACAGCAATAAGCGCCGTGGATTTTTCTCTATCAATGCCCTCTGGAAAAACAAGATCGCCGTACTGGTGGGAGACTTTTTATTGGCCAGGGGAATGTTGCTTTCGGTTGACAATGACGATTTCGACCTTTTGAAGATTATCTCAGTGGCCATGCGAGAAATAAGCGAAGGTGAACTATTGCAGCTTGAAAAAGCTAGACGACTCGACATAACGGAAGGAGTATACTACGATATCATTCGGCAAAAAACCGCTACTTTGATAGCGGCTTGTTGCGCCCTTGGCGCATGTTCGGTTAAGCCAGATTCCCCTGAAGTGGAAACATTCAGAAAGTTTGGGGAACTCTGTGGAATGGCATTTCAGATTAAAGATGACCTTTTCGACTATGGCGAAGCTAAAATAGGCAAGCCTATAGGTATAGATATCAAAGAGCAGAAAATGACATTACCGTTGATTTATGTGCTCAATAATTGTTCAAAGAAAGAAAAGAGCTGGTTGATCAACTCGATAAAAAATCACAATCGCGATAAAAAAAGGGTTAAAGAGGTGATTGCTTTTGTCAAAGCGAACGGCGGGCTGGACTATGCGGTTCAAAAAATGCTGCAATTCAAGGAAGAAGCACTGCAATTATTGAGTTCCTATCCAGAATCTGATTATAAGAATTCTTTGAATCTTATGGTGAACTACGTAGTCGATAGAAAAAAATAGAATTTTAATATTCTGATTTTCAATAACATATAGTATTTTTTTAAATTTTTTACTTCCCAAGGCAACATATAGGTAGATTAATACATCTATCTTAATAGAAAGCAACCAAAACCGTTTTGAAGATTATTCCATTTTATAAAAACGAAAGGCAGCTGATAAAAAAATCGGCATCTGGGCACCGAGAGGCGCAACAAAGACTCTATGACAAGTATGCACCAAAGATGTTGGGCGTATGCCGAAGGTATGTCAAAGACATTCACTATGCCGAAGATGTGATGGTCGATGGCTTTGTAAAGGTTTTTAAAAATTTAAGTTCTTTCAGATTTGAAGGAAGTTTCGAAGGGTGGATACGAAGAATAATGATTCGAGAAAGTATATCATTCCTTAGAAAACGGCAATTCGTTGTTTACGATGACGAGATATATGAACGAAATCAACCTGCAGGAATTTCAGACCCACATGAAGTCGATACAGAATACATACAACAATTGATCGATAATTTACCCAATGGCTATAAGCTGGTTTTTGTTTTGCATACCATAGAAGGTTATAAACACCAAGAAATTGCGGAAATGCTACAAATCTCGGAAGGAACGTCAAGGTCACAATTATTCAAGTCACGTAAACTATTGCAACAGCAATTGAAAAAACAAAATATAATAGGTTATGGAACCGAGTAAGTTTGAAAAGCATATTAAGGAGGAGATGCAAAAAAGGGAGATACAACCCTCTGCAAATGCATGGGAAAGGGTTTCCGAACAATTAGAACCTGCACGGGAAGTAAAGAGCAACAAGTTCTTGTGGTACTCAATGGCGGCCAGCTTTATTGGAATTGTGATCGTTTCTAGCTTGTTTTTTCAATCAGAGGATAAACCCGTGGAAAGCGATGTTCAAATTGTTGATACAAGAAAAAAAGAAACGCAAGGCGAACAAGATAGTTTGATTTCAAAAGGACGAATCACAATAGATGAAGAACAAAATTTTGACGATAACAATATTTCTATTACTTCGAGCGAAATAGTAGTTCCTAAAAAAGAGTTAAATGAAGAGTCTTTAGAATCTCGGAATACTGAAAGCGATAGAATTGTTTTGAACGATGATAAAGTCAAGAGAATAAAGGTTGGTGACCTTCTAGAAGATGCCGACAATAGCATTGATCTAAAAATAAAAGAAGTATTGGCCCAAGTTGATTTGCTGGAGCAAAACAAAGCGTCTTTGACCGATGCCGAGGTCGATTCATTGTTGTATGAAGCGCAACGCCAACTTTTGACTGAAAAGGTTTTTGACAAGAATGCTTCTGTTGATGCCATGGCCTTATTGAATCAAGTAGAAGGCGAACTCGACCAATCGTTTAGAGATCAAATATTCGAGAAACTAAAATCAGGTTTCCTCAAAGTCAGGACGGCGGTGGCCGACCGTAATAATTAATTCAAAAATTTTAGAACTTTTATTTCTCCTACGCCCGATGGTTTAGGGGCAGGGAGGAGTTTATTCATCAATCAACAATCAAAACAAGTATCATGAGTAGAATTTTAACTTATCTATTTATCACCTTGGCCGCATTTTGCGTTCAGAACGCTGTTGGTCAAGAATGGTATAAAGAGAGAATCGAACAATTGAACGAACAGAAGACAGAGATTACCAAGCAGGAAAAAGAAGCTTTAAAATCAGAAGTGTCCGCCATAAACGAACGTTTAGACAATGATGAGATCGATCGTGAAGAAGCAGTCAAACTTAAAGAAGCCGTTGCTAAAAAGAGAGCATTGAATATAGAGAACAGAATAGCCATAGTAGATAATAAGATTTCGTTGTTGGAGCGTAATGAGGGAGCAGTATTGCAAAACGATAATGAATTTACTATTAGGGATGAAGAAGATGGCATAAGTTTTAGGATCGGAGATGGCGAACCCTGGACTATTTTTAGAAGTAGGGATAGACCTCTTAAATACGATCGACGCACAAATTCAGATTTTGTTTTTGCGGTTGGTTTAAACAATGCATTGATCGATGGGCAGTCACTAGAAGATTCCCCATATAAGATCGGAGGAAGTAGATTTGCAGAGCTCGGTTGGTCTTGGCGTACGCGGGTTTTCAAGAATTCTAATTTTTTGCGGTTCAATTATGGATTTTCTTTTCAATTCAATGGTTTGAAACCAAAAGACAATCAATATTTTGTGACCGAGAACGGTCAGGTCATGCTTGAAGAATTTGAGTTCGATTTAAAGAAATCAAAGTTTAGAACGGATAATTTGGTTTTCCCCGTTCACTTTGAGTTTGGCCCTTCAAAGTTGAGAAAAACGGAAAAAACAATCCGCTACTCATTGAGGAACCAATTTAGACTAGGTTTGGGAGCGTACGGTGGTTTTAATTTGGGAACACGACAAAAGTTGAAATATAATCGTAACGGCGAAAATGTAAAGGATAAATTGAAACGAGGGTATAACACATCGAATTTTGTGTACGGTCTTAGTGGTTATCTAGGTTTTGACGGAATAGTGTTATATGCAAAATATGACCTGAACCCTATTTTTAAGGATGCAGCGATAGAACAGCACAATATTTCCCTGGGATTGCGCTTTGACTTGTGATTCTGTCATTCCGATCGTAGTGCAACGAAGAGAGGAATCTGAAGCCTACCGAGAAGGAGATTCCTCCTGCGTCGGAATGACAAAGCAATCAGTTAAAACTATCCAACGAATGTTCCATTTCCGGTGTAAACTCATCTTCAAAATAAACCCGTTTGCAATGCGAACATTCGGCGATGGTCGTGCTTGAAATTTTGAAGATTTTAATCCAGAAGAAATGAAACCAATTGCTTGTTTTTGATAGGGTAAGCGTTCCCTTCTGTTCACAATGAGGACATGCAACTAAATCAAGCGATTTGATTTCTGTTTTACCTGGTCGGGTGCCAAAGAAGAATATCATTTTATTTTAATTGACTGATGGAAATTACAACTTTTAATAAATTCTCGTAACTATTCAGCCCCTCTCTTGTCATTCCGAGGCACGGGGAATCCCTGCGCCTGCCTGCCGATATAGGCAGGTATGTTTGTTCGGGTACC
>QIJL01000633.1 GCA_003232435.1 Flavobacteriales bacterium
GAACATCCATGAAACGTTAATCGCTAGTCATAATTGGTTAATCGGACTCGAAATTTACGATTAACTTTTGGGTTAATTCCATTAGATCTACAAGGAGGCCTCGTTCCTCGGCAACACCTCGCAGGTCTCTTATTTCAGTTCCTGCATTTTCACATTTCGTACTTCGCACTTCGTACCTCATATTTCGTACCTCGTACTTCGTTTAGACCTACAAGGCGGCCTTTAATTCCAATTGACTTTTCTTATCCGACGGAAACCATGTTTCAAGTCCATCGTAACCGGAAGCTTTTGTCTTTTCACAAAAGGCGTCCCATGAAATAGTTCTTCCCCAGTCTGTCTGGAAGAACTGCAATTGTTTTTTTTCTTGAGAGAAGGAGGTTAGGGAACAAAAGGAAATAGTCAGAATTAAAAGTATTCTCATTGTATCGTTTGGTTGATCTGTTGAGTTTATCGGCTCCCCTCTTTTCCAAAGAGGGGTGTCCGCCTTAGGCGGACGGGGAGATTAAGTGAATAATGTTACTGATTTCGTTGAAAATACTGCTTTGCCAAAAGGTGTTGCACTTAATCCCTCCGACCCCGACGAAATGTCGGGGCCACCTCCCTTTGAAAAAGGGAGGAGCTTTTACCTTGTTGATTATTTCATCTATGCTCTTGCAATTTAATACCTAAATGTTTTATTTCTCTTTCAAGGCTAGTGTCGAGTCAAGCTAAAACCTACGTATAATCCAATGCATCTTTTGCCCCATACGTCATTTCAGCCTTGACTTGACACTAGGGAAATTACGCCAAAATTTCTTTAATGACTTGGCCCTCGACATCGGTCAATCGAAAAGGTCTTCCTTGAAACTCATAGGTAAACTTTTCATGGTCAAAACCGAGCAGTTGCATAATGGTGGCATGTACATCATGAACCGAGACTCTTCCTTCGATTCCTGAGAAACCAATATCATCGGTCTTCCCGTATGAAGTACCTTTTTTAATGCCGCCACCGGCCATCCACATCGTAAATGCATCGCCGTGATGATCACGGCCTAAAAAGCCCATTTTTTTGTTTCCTCGGTTCTCTTGCATTGGGGTTCTTCCGAATTCGCCGCCCCAAACGATCAAAGTCTCGTCGAGAAGACCGCGTTGTTTCAGATCTAATAGCAACGCTGCGATAGGTCGGTCGATTTCCTTGCATTTATTTCGCAAACCAAGATCCACGGCGGTTGAATGATTCGTACCATGGCTATCCCATCCCCAATCGAACAGTTGAACAAAGCGCACACCGTCTTCCACCAACTTTCTTGCCAGTAGGCAATTGTTCGCAAAGGATTCCTTACCTGGTTCGACCCCGTACATTTGTTTGATATTTTCAGGTTCGCTATTGATATTCATGACCTCGGGTACCGCAATTTGCATACGGTAGGCCATTTCATATTGATTGATCCGTGCCAGAATTTCAGGATCTGCATATTTGATATACTCCTGTTTGTTGATTTTATTTATGGCATCTATGGTGCTTTTTTTAAGGTCACGTGTGACCCCATCTGGATCTTCGATATAGAGTACCGGATCACCTTTCGAACGACATTGTACCCCTTGATAGACCGAAGGTAAAAATCCGCTTCCCCAAACACTTTTTCCGGCATCGGGCGCATTGCCTCCGGAGGTCAAAACAACAAAACCAGGTAGGTTTTGATTTTCAGATCCAAGTCCGTAGGTGGCCCAGGCTCCGATACTCGGTCTACCCAATCGCGCACTACCTGTGTGCATAAAGAGCTGTGCCGGCCCATGATTAAATTGATCGGTGTGTACCGCTTTTAGAAAGGCGACTTCGTCGACCACTTTTTTAAAATGGGGCATGAAGTTCGATACCCAGTTGCCGGATTCGCCTTCTTGTTTGAACTCAGCTTGAGGCCCCAATAATTTTGGAGTGCCTTTTATGAACGCGAATTTTTTGCCCTCTAAAAGTGACTGCGGACAATCTTGCCCATCATATTTATGAAGTTCGGGTTTGTAATCGAACATTTCCAATTGTGAGGGCGCACCGGCCATGTGCAGGTAAATGATCGATTTGACTTTGGGGCCGAACGGAGGTGCCAAAGTCGCCAACGGATTCAAGTCCCTTTCCGAAAAGGCCATTTGTGTTTTTGTGGTCGGTTTTCCCGATGGATCACATCCCGCAAAAATGGAACTTAGGGCTAGTCCGCCAATTCCCTGAGCGCAATTTTTGATAAAATGCCTGCGGGTCTTGGCTTGGGTTTCTCTGGCCAGTTTCTCTTGGATCAGTCTTTCTATTTCGTCTTTCATCACGCCTTGGTTAAAAATTCATCCAAATTCATAATCGCATTGGCCACTATGGTCAATGCACTTAATTCGGGCGTGGGTCTTTCCTCAAAATGCAAGAATAATTCAACTGCTTCGGAGTTTCCATTGAACTCTGAAAAAGAATTTTGATATAATTCTTTTAGGGTTTGTAAAGCGGTTGGTTCGATTTCTGAAAATGTTGCTCTTTTGTAGGCTTGGGCAATACTTTTTTCTACATCATCGGCTACTTGTGTATTCTTTGCCAATTGGTAGGAAGCTTCCAAATAAACAGGATCGTTCAAGGTTACCAGGGCCTGTAAAGGTGTGTTGGTCACCGTTCTTCGAATCGTAGAGACCTCCCTGCTACCGGCATCAAAGGTCAAAAAGGATGGGTACGGACTTGTGCGTTTCAAATAAGTATAGACTCCTCTTCGATAGCGGTCCTCGCCTTTACTTTCTGACCATTTGGCACTATTGTAGACTGTTTGCCAGACTCCTTCTGGTTGAGGCGGCATAACGCTCGGACCATACATTTTATCGCTCAAAAGCCCCGACACGGCCAAAGCCTGATCTCGAATCTGCTCGGCTCCCAATCGTACTCTTGGTCCTCGGGCATACAATTCATTTTCGGGATCGATCTGATACATTTCGGGCGTACCTTGAGAACTCTGCCGATAGGTGCCCGAAAGCACAATTTCCTTGACAAGCGCTTTGATGCTCCAATTATGTTCGTTCATTAACCGTAGCGAAAGCCAATCCAATAGCGCCGGATGGGAGGGGGCATCAGACTGCGAACCAATATCTTCTATTGTCGATACCAATCCTCGTCCATAGATTTGATGCCAAACTCGGTTGACCAAAGTACGTGCGGTCAGCGGATTCCTTTTGTCAACGATCCATTTTGAAAGTCCCAATCGGTCTTTCGACCAATCTTCGTTCCAGGGATTCAGTGCTGCCGGAGTGCCCGGTTGCATCGTATCGGTCTTAACTAAAAAACTTCCCCGATCAAAAAGTTGAGTAGTTCGCTTCATGTATTCGGGATTCTCTGACATGATGGGCACTGTTTCGGTCGGTGCGTTCAAGGCATCGATAAATGCCGAATTAACGCTAGACCACCCAGATTGATTCATGCCTGGCATATCTTCGATAAAACCTACCCAATATAGATTGAGAATATTGACTTCCTTGGCTATTGCATTATTCTGCGTCTCTATATAGAGATCGGTCTTTTTATCTATTTTTTTAAGTGGGAATTGCGATGTCGTATTTCCTTCGGTTTTGTTGATGGTAAATTCCGCCAGAATATCTCCCTGGGCATTGTTCTTGCGAATGGTCATCTTTGTACCATTATAATGCGAACGATAATTCAGATATACATAATTCGCGTTATTGGTGTATGCATTTTCGATAATCAAGTTGCCGTCATCCCAAAAAACGACCGAGGCATGGTCGTCATAGACACTATTTTTGAATTCCTTAAAAAAATGTGATTTATAGACCGGTTCGGTAAATTGTAGAAAGTTTTTATAGGTTTTGACCGTTTCTTTATTACCGTGTTTCGTAATCCAGTCAATGACTTTATCGACTTTCTTTTGTTGTTCTGGCGTGTAAAATTTGAGTACGGGAGATTCACTTGGGGTATCTTCATCCCTTGAATTGTTGAAGAAGGCCATCAGATTGTAATAGTCTTCATGTCGGAAGGGGTCATACGGATGGCTGTGACATTGTACACATTCCATAGTCGTACTTTGCCAAACCGAAAAGGTCGTATTTAAGCGATCGATAACGGTGGCCACGCGATACTCCTCATCATCCGTTCCGCCCTCATCATTGTTCATCGTATTTCTATGGAATGCGGTAGCGATCAACTGATCTGTTGAAGGTTCCGGTAAGAGATCACCGGCCAATTGTTCTACCGTGAATCGATCATACGGCATATCATTGTTGAACGCCTTAATGACCCAATCGCGATATTGCCAAATACTTCGACCTTCATCTTTCTCATATCCTTTTGAGTCTGCATAGCGCGCTAGATCTAACCACCAGGTCGCCCATTTTTCACCATAGGTTTTTTGAGCCAAAAGACTATCCACAAAATTTTCATAGGATAAATCTCCTTGCTCGAAATGCTTCAATAATTCAGGGTTTGGAGGTAAACCCGTAATGTCCAATGCGGCTCTTCTAGCAATTATATTTTTTTCTGCCGGAGGATTGGGTTCGAGTACTTCCCCTTCCAAACGGGCCAAAACAAAGTTGTCGATATCATTTTGCAGAAAATCGGAAGTCCTGTCAGGTGCAAAACTTGCTTCTGCTTTTATTGTGGGAACATCGACTTTCTCCGGAAGTGAATACGCCCAATGTTCTCCCCATTCGGCTCCTTGATCGATCCATTTCGTAAGTAGGTTGATTTCTTCATCGGATAATTTCGGATGCTCATAGGGCATTCTTAGTTCGGGGTCATCCTCTTTGATTCGCTTGATCAACTCGCTTCCCGTAGCATCTCCCGGAATAATTGCCGGTTTTCCCGATTCGGTATTGGCAAAGGCTTCCTCCTTAAAAAGCAGACTAAAGCCTGCATTTTTCTTTACCCCACCATGGCAGGTAATACATTTATTGTTGAGAATGGGTTTTATCTGGGTGCTGAAATCAATGCGCTCAGAATTTTGGCATGACTGCCCCATAAGCAAAATTGCCAAGATCGAGACTATATAGAAACTATTTTGTATATACCTGCTCATCCCATATATGATGGATGATTAAAGATAAGAATAAATTTGGGGGATTCCTCCCCTGCCTGCCGGAAAGGCAGGTTCATCGGAATGACGACCGGTTCTGTTTTGTCATTCTGAGCGTAGTGCAGTGGAGCGAAGAATCTGATTATAATAGATGAGATTCCTCGTGCCTCGGAATGACAAAAGAAAAATTGGAATGACAAAAGGAAAATCGGAACGACAAACGGTAATTATGAAAGCAATTCCACAAACAACCCTTCCTCGGTCTTGTTGACCTTTGCCAAATTATTTTTGGTCAATTCTTTGATGGATTTGTCCCATCTTTTATTTGATAAGCCCGACCGTTCCTTTAAATCGCCCAATAGAAGTTTCTCGACTTTTTTAAGTGATTCAAAGACCATTTTCGCGTCTTCCCCTAAAATAAATGCCTGCCCGGCACGGGCTTCAGGTCGCATTTGCGGGAAGAACAGTACTTCTTGTATGGAGGAATTATTGGTAAGCAACATCACCAAGCGATCGATTCCGATTCCGATTCCTGATGTAGGTGGCATACCATATTCCAACGCACGAAGAAAATCTTGATCGATAAACATGGCTTCATTATCGCCTTTTTCAGAGAGTTTCAGTTGCTCTTCAAATCGTTCTCGCTGATCGATAGGATCGTTCAGCTCGGAATAGGCATTTGCCAATTCCTTGCCGTTGACCATGAGTTCGAAACGCTCGGTCAAAGCGGGGTTTGTGCGATGCTCTTTCGTCAACGGACTCATCTCTTTCGGGTAGTCGATGATAAAGGTAGGCTGCACATAATGATGTTCACATTTCTCGCCAAAGATTTCATCGATGAGTTTGCCGATACCCATAGTTTCATCTACTTCAAGACTTAATTTTTTCGCAGTTTCACGGAGTTCGTTTTCATCCATACCCGAAACATCGATTCCGGTATGAATCTTTATCGCTTCCAAAATAGGCACACGCGGATAGGGAGCTTTGAATTCAATCTGATGTTCTCCCACAGTGACTTTTGATGTTCCATTGGCGTCGATGGCCACTTTTTCAAGAAGTGCTTCTGTGGTGTCCATCATCCAATTGTAATCTTTGTAGGCCACGTACAACTCCATTACAGTAAACTCAGGATTGTGCGTACGGTCCATTCCCTCGTTTCTGAAATCTTTTGAGAATTCATAGACGCCATCAAAACCACCGACGATCAATCTTTTCAAATAAAGCTCGTTCGCGATTCGCAAATACAAAGGAATGTTCAATGCATTGTGGTGCGTCAAAAACGGACGGGCGGCAGCACCTCCGGGAATGGGTTGCAAAATCGGGGTTTCGACTTCAAGATATCCCCTTTCATTATAAAATTCACGAATACTGTTCGTGATTCTGGTACGCTTTACAAATGTTTCTTTTACCTGCGGGTTGACCACCAAATCGACATAGCGTTGTCTGTAACGCAATTCTGGATCGTTGAACTCGTCAAAAATATTTCCTTCGGCATCTTTTTTCGGTAGCGGCAGTGGCCGTAGCGATTTGCTCAACAACGAAAAGTTCTTGACCAATACGGTTTTCTCACCTACTTGGGTCGTAAAAAGCTCCCCTTCGATTCCGATAATATCGCCGATATCGAGTAATTTTTTATAGACGTCGTTGTACAGGGTTTTATCTTCATCAGGGCAGATCTCATCCCGATTGAAATAGACTTGAATTCTTCCCTCGCTATCCTGTAATTCGGCAAAAGAAGCTTTACCCTGAATTCTTCGGGACATTAACCTTCCTGAAATAACGACTTTTTTCCCTTCGGAATAATCCTCTTTGACATCCTTGGAAGTAGCATCGACAGGATATAAGGCGGCTGGATATGGGTTGATGCCCATCTCCCTCAATTTGGTCAATTTCTCTCTTCTGATAACCTCTTGTTCCGATAACTGCATAGGAAAATTTTAAAGTGCAAAATTACACTTTTGCCGTTAACATATACAAGGCGGAACGAGATTCCTGAACTGAGGACTTTCCGTCAATCGAAATGCAATGATTTTGGATAATTGGGAGTGTACGATTTTCGCGAGACAATTTTTTTGATGTCGGATTCTAAAGTCGTAATCGGGCTTTCAATAATACGATTGGTTTCTTTGCCGTTTTTATAGAAGATAAAAGTAGGCACCCGTTTAATACTTAAACCCCATTCTTCTCCGCCCGGACTTTTTTTGTAGCGGTCTTTTCTTCTATCTACAGCTACGATTTTCAAATTATTCAAGGGAAAGTCGGCAGCTTCCAAGATTTTTATGAATCTAGGTACTTCCCGCTTACTATCACCACACCAGGTACCCATGAATAAAAGTATTTTATGTTGGGATAGTTCTTTTTCTATGGATTTTAAGGTTTCATCTTCAAGCTCGTAATTCTGATAACTATTTTCATACCAGCCCTGATATGAATTTGAAGTGAGGCCTTCTATATTGATTCGGCCTACCAAAAAAGGTTGTTCGTTTTCGATTGTGATTTCTTGATTGATCTCTTGGGACGATATTGATGATAAAATGAATGAAAAACAGATTGTCAAGATAATTGATTTCATAAAATTCGGTTTTGGGATTATGACCGAAAGTTGCTGAAAATGGTTATTGCATTAGCGGTTTACGGGATGGATTTAAGGACTAGACCCCAGGTGGATTTTTCAGATTCAGAAAAGTTGTTTGATTTCTTCACGCGAAGTAACGTTCAATTTTTTGTAGAGATTATTGATGTGGGTTTTGACCGTACTCAGACTAATGAACAAATCGGAAGCAATTTCTTTATTGGTTTTACTCCTTAAGATCTCATCTACGATTTTTTGTTCCTGGGCGGTCAGTTTTTCAAGGGAACTGGTTTTCTGTTTTTTTCGCAAGGCTTTTCTCTGCCATAAAAAGTAAAAGTTTAGCAGCATTGAAATCGCAAGAAGGCTTCCTAAAAACCATTTCAAATTTGAACTTGCCGGGCTACTTTGAGCAATGAGAATTTTGTCTGAAGTAATTTCCTTTTGATATAATTGCGTGAAAGTCTCATTGGGATAACTCTTCTCAAGTCTCTGTGAAAGACTTGAATAATACTCGCTACTGCCAACATCCTTTAGGTAATAAGCATAGGTTTCATTTCTTTTATCCGATAGAAAATCAAAAATATAAAGTTCAGCCAAAGGTTCTTCAAGGTTTTTACCGAATTCCTGCAAAGCAAAAAACCACTTCTTGGAATTCAATTTTTTGTTGGCCTCGCTACGGAAATCGTTAAAATCGAAAGCCATTTCTTCTTTCAGAACATCGATTTCAAGAAAGGCCGAGGATTTCGGATTGGTGGAAGTGATTTCGCATAAAACCTGATCCGCGAAGCTTGTCGGAAATGAAATCGTATCGCGATTATCGGCAATAAAAAGAATGCTCTTGCTGTTTTCGCACTTTCCGAAGAAATGATTTGAGTTTTGGGAAATGCCCGTACACTCATCGACGTGAATACGATAAATCCGATTGTCTCGAGGTAGATTATTTCCATCAAATTTGAAAAGACCTAAGGAGTCAATAGTCGTTTTTTTGATTATCTGATCAAAAGAAATGCGCGACAACTTTCGATAATCTTCGATTACGGAAAGGTAGACCGTTTGGCCTTCTACATTTTCATCAACTTGACCTTTGAATTGATACTGAGAAAAGCAGTTCGTGCTCAATGCAACTAAAATAAAAAGGAGTCCGAATCTCATGTAATCTATTTG
>QIJL01000446.1 GCA_003232435.1 Flavobacteriales bacterium
GAAAATAATCGAGATATTTCAAAACAGGCTCTTAAACATCACAAATGGTAATACCCTCTTTTAAAGCTGCTATCGGATCTTCCCAAGTGGGAATGAACTCCTGAGCCACATGACCTTTGAATCCCGTTTCTACAATTGCCTTCATGATAGCCGGATAGTATAATTCTTGGGTTTCGTTGATTTCATGACGACCTGGGTTGCCGCCCGTATGGTAGTGTCCGAAGTATTGATGGTAGTCTTGAATATTTCGAATAATGTCACCTTCCATAATCTGCATATGGTAAATATCGTAGAGCAGTTTGAAGTTATCCGAGTTTATTGCCTTGCACAGTTCAACACCCCAAGATGTATGATCGCACATATAATCTTCATGATCTACTTTTGAATTGAGCAATTCCATTTGAATGACCACTCCATGTTTTTCCGCTGTCGGCATAATTTGCTTTAATCCCTCGGCACAATTTTTAAGACCTACTTCATCATCCGTTCCATTTCGGTTTCCACTAAAACAAATCAAATTAGTATATCCTGCTTCTGCCACTAACGGAATCACTCGAAGATAATCGGCAATTAATTCTTCGTGCAGTTTCGGGTCGTTCCAGCCCTCTAAAATTCCCTTACCGGCCCCCCAGCACATTGATGCATGAATATTGTATTTCTTCATTAAAGGCCAGTCTTCAGGGCCGGTTAAATCCATGGCTTTGATGCCTAGGTCATTAAGGTTTTTTAGAAAACCTTCCATAGGAATCTTACTATAACACCACCTGCAAGCACTATGATTGATATTTCCTTTCAGTTCTGAGGTCTCAATATTCTCTGTCGACATAGCATTGGCCGTTTTTACGGCCATCAACCCTACTGAAGCGGCGGCCGAGGTTCCTATAAATGTTCTGCGTTTCATCGTATCCTTTTTTTTGATGGTTTTAAAGATAATTTATTTAGATTTAAATATGGAAGTGAACTTTGACAAAAGAAAGCTAGTTGAATTGGCCCACTACAGAATGCCTTTCGGAAAGTACAAGGGGCGTTATTTGGTAGATCTTCCGGAAGCCTATTTTGTGTGGTTCAAGCAGAAAGGTTTTCCCGATGGAAAGTTGGGCAGGCTGCTACAAAGTATGCACGAAATCAAGATCAACGGGTTAGAAGGTATTATCTATAAGATCCAAAAAGATTTTCCTAAGGAATAACTTCTTAGTTATATCTCAATTTGTATCTTTGAATCCCGTAACCAAGACGCTAGAATGCCAGCTACAAAATACATTTTCGTTACGGGAGGAGTAACTTCATCATTAGGTAAAGGTATCATCGCCGCCTCACTTGCCAAATTGCTACAGGCAAGGGGTTATAAGACCACAATTCAAAAGTTGGATCCTTACATCAATGTTGATCCGGGCACTTTGAACCCGTATGAGCATGGCGAATGCTATGTGACCGATGATGGTGCGGAGACCGATCTTGATTTGGGCCACTACGAACGTTTTCTGAATGTCCGTACTTCACAGGCGAACAATGTGACCACAGGAAGAATTTATCAGAGCGTTATCGAAAAAGAACGTCGAGGGGAATTTTTGGGGAAAACCGTTCAGGTCGTACCCCATATTACCAACGAAATCAAGGAGAGAGTACAACTTTTAGGCGATAGTGGCGAATATGATATTGTTATTACTGAAATCGGTGGTACCGTAGGTGATATCGAGTCTTTGCCCTATATCGAGGCCGTACGTCAACTGTTATGGGAATTGGGTGACAATAATGGAATTGTTATCCACCTGACATTGGTACCCTATTTGTCGGCGGCAGGGGAGTTGAAAACAAAACCCACACAACATTCGGTAAAAACATTGATGGAAAGCGGAATAAAGGCGGATATTCTTGTTTGCCGTACCGAACACCATATTTCAGAGGAAATAAAGGACAAACTTGCACTTTTTTGCAACGTTAAGAAGGAAGCCGTTATTCAATCGATCGATGCATCGACGATTTACGATGTGCCTATCATGATGCAAGAGGAAGGTCTGGATACCGTGGCGCTCAAAAAGTTGAACTTGTCAGATTCTAAAAAACCCGATCTTAAAACTTGGAAAGAGTTTCTGCACAGACATAAAAACCCCAATAACGAAGTAACCATAGGTCTGATCGGAAAATATGTCGAATTGCAAGATTCGTACAAATCGATTTTGGAGTCTTTTATTCATGCCGGTGCGGTAAACGAAGTCAAGGTCAATGTCAGGTCTATTCACTCTGAGTATTTGACCCAGAACAATTTAAAGGATAAGTTAAGGGGCTTGAACGGAATTTTGGTTGCACCAGGATTCGGTGAAAGAGGTATTGAAGGAAAAATAGAAGCAGTCAGTTATGCGCGTGAAAATAGAATTCCGTTTTTAGGAATTTGTCTGGGCATGCAAATGGCGGTTATTGAATATTCTAGGAATGTTCTTGGCCTAGAGGATGCTAATTCTACCGAGATGATCGAGAGCACTTCCAATCCGGTTATCAATTTGATGGAGGAACAAAAGATTATCGTCAACAAAGGGGGAACCATGCGTTTAGGAGCCTGGGATTGCGAAATTGTTCGTGGTAGTTTGGTAAACGAAGTTTACGGCGGAGAGACAAGTATCTCTGAAAGGCACCGCCATCGCTACGAATTCAATAGCGACTATCGCGAGCAATTGGAAGCAGCGGGATTAAAAGCAACAGGAATAAATACCCAAACCGGTCTAGTGGAGATTGTCGAACTGGAAGGTCACCCATGGTTTATCGGTGTACAGTACCATCCCGAATATAAAAGTACCGTGGCGAACCCACACCCATTGTTCGTAGGATTCGTGAAGGCCGCCTTGGGCCAGAAAATGAAACAAACCAATGCCACTTTGGCATAAACTGCACAATTGGGCATATATTTGCTCATCAAAATCCAAATAGCCGATAAGACCTGTCAGGTTTCAAAAACCTGACAGGTCTCAAACAACTGAAATGGAAGAAAAGAAGCTAGATATAAATTCAATTATTGGATTTGTGCTCATTTTTGGGATACTTATTTACATGTTTTACCAAAATAGGCCTACCCCTGAAGAATTGGAGGCTGAAAAGGCCGAACAAGAACAAGTTGAATCACAGAAAACCGAGGAGAGTGAGGTAAAATCACAAAATCCGCTCGAACCCGTAAACGTCAATCTTCAAGATTCGACTGCAGTTGCTAATTATCAGAGCGAAATCGGGGCTTTTGGTTATACAGCCCCCAAAGAAGGAAATACCACCTTGGAAAATGACCTCGTCAGCCTGAAGATCAGCAACAAGGGCGGGCAGATTGTTGAGGCAAGAATGATTCAGTTTCATACCTATGATTCCATTCCTGTTTATTTGGTAAAGGATGGCAATGCTTCCTTCGAACTTACCTTTTCCACTTCGGATAATAGAGTACTAAATACGAAGGATCTTTATTTTGAACCAAGTTTATCGGATAGCGGTGATAATCAGGTTTTATCGATGAAGGCGAAGATTGCCCCCAATGAGTTTTTGGAATATCGATATGAAATGAAACCCGATGACTATATGATCGATTTCGCACTACGTTCGCAGGGTTTGAACGGAGTAGTCAAAGGAGACAAACCCATCAACCTTGAGTGGGTCCTAAAGGGAATTCGACATGATAAAAGTGTTCAGTATGAAAACCGTTATACCGAGATCATGTCTAATTTCGAAGACGGAAAAGTAGATTATCTATCGGCGACTAGCGATGATGAGGAGACCCAAGAAGACGTACAATGGATCTCCTTCAAGCAACACTTTTTCACTTCGATTCTGGCCACTAAAAAGAATTTTAAGACTGTAGACTTGCGGTCTAAAAACTTGGTGGAAGAAGAGAGTAAAGATGTGGCGTTTACCAAGGATTTTGGGGCGTCTATTCCCTTGGCCCTGGAAGGTGGAGAGTTTTCAGAAAGTCTGAATTGGTACTACGGGCCTACCGATGTGAAGGTCTTGAACAAGTATGGGGAGTATGGACTCGATGACACTATTTATTTCGGATGGGGAATTTTCGGGTGGATCAATCGTTATGTCTTTACCCCTTTCTACTCCTTTTTGAGTTCTATGCTACCCGCCGGTCTTGCGATTATTTTGATGACGATTATAGTGCGGTTGGCAATGTCTCCTGTAACCTATAAGTCTTATTTATCCCAAGCTAAAATGAAGGTCTTAAAGCCCGAGATTACCGAATTGGGCGAAAAGTACAAAGACAATGCCATGAAAAAGCAGCAAGAGACCATGAAGCTTTATGGCAAGGCTGGTGTGAGTCCCATGAGCGGGTGCGTTCCGGCATTATTACAAATGCCTATTTTCTATGCGTTGTTCATGTTTTTCCCTACTTCCTTCGCATTACGTCAAAAACCCTTTTTATGGGCTGACGATCTATCTTCTTATGATACCATAATGGAACTGCCTTTCAACATCCCTTTTTATGGTGATCATGTAAGCTTATTTCCCATTTTAGCTTCAATTGCCATCGGTTTCTATATGGTAATGACGACAGGCCAGAATATGCCGCAACAGCCAGGTATGCCAAATATGAAATTCATTATGTATCTCATGCCGGTAATGATGCTGTTCTTTTTCAACAACTACGCCAGTGGTTTGAGTTTGTACTACTTTGTTTCGAACATGATTACCATAGGTATTATGTTGGTCATCAAGAATTTTATTCTCGATAATGATAAGATCCATGCCCAGATTCAAGAGAATAAGAAAAAACCGAAAAAGGAGAATAAGTTTCAAAAGAAAATGAGAGAGATGATGCAGCAGGCCGAAGAGCAGAAAAAAGCCGGAAAAAGGTAAGCATTCTTCAAAAGTATAAAAAACAAAAAGCCCTGACTTTTACAATCAGGGCTTTTAGCATTGAATAGGTTTAGTTTGGTAAGATTTGGGACTTCAAATATGAAACTATTTAACCGTTCAAAAAATTAATAGTTGTCAAGCGATCATTATTGTATGCTAAAGGTTCTTGTTATGATGTTTAAAAAGATAAATGTTTTCTAAACATCGATGAACTGCGCAGTTTAAACCAGTTCTCAATCATGACCTTGACAATTATGCTCTCATGGCCATTCCAGGTCAGAAACCAAGGATGGGATGTAATATTTCGTATTTTTGCAATTCATTTATTAAGAGGATGAAAAAAGTCGTAGTCGGACTTTCCGGCGGAGTTGATTCAAGCGTAGCTGCCTACCTTTTGAAGGAAGAAGGTTATGATGTTATTGGCCTTTTCATGAAGAACTGGCACGATGATTCCGTGACCATTTCGGAGGAATGTCCATGGTTGGAAGATAGCAACGATGCTTTGATCGTGGCCGAGAAACTTGGTATTCCGTTTCAGACGGTCGATCTAAGTAAAGAATACAAAGAGCGTATCGTAGATTATATGTTCAAGGAATATGAAAGGGGGCGTACACCCAATCCGGACGTCTTGTGCAACCGCGAGATAAAATTCGATGTTTTCATGAAAATCGCCTTGCAGCTTGGAGCGGACTACGTCGCTACAGGTCATTATTGCAGAAAAGGAACAATAACCCGCAACGACGGTTCAAAAACGTATCAATTACTGGCTGGAAAAGATGGCAACAAAGACCAATCTTATTTTCTGTGCCAACTTTCTCAAGACCAATTGGCGAAAACATTATTTCCGATTGGGGAATTGACAAAACCAGAAGTACGCCAAATTGCTGCGGAAAACAATTTGGTCACGGCGGATAAAAAAGATTCCCAAGGATTATGTTTTATCGGAAAAGTTCGTTTGCCTGACTTTTTGCAACAAAAGTTGAAACCTAAAAAGGGAGTTATCGTTGAAGTGCCCTCGGATGTATCGCAGTATCAAAAATCGAAACCCAAGTTCGAGACCAAGGAAGACGAGTTGGCCTATTATTCAGAAAAGCCTATTTACCATATTGAAGATGGAAGGGTAGTAGGGGAGCATCAAGGGGCTCATTATTTCACAAAAGGGCAACGAAAAGGACTTGATGTGGGTGGCACTAAAGAACCACTTTTTGTCATTGAGACCGATGTTGAACAGAATGTAATTTATACAGGACAGGGGAAATCACACCCGGGGCTTTATCGAAGAACTTTATTTGTGAAGAAGGAAGAAATTCATTGGGTACGTCCAGACCTGAAATTAGTGGTGGATCAGACCATGAAGGTCTTGGCGCGAATTCGATACCGTCAACCCTTGGAAAAAGCAACACTCTATAAAATCGATAGCGGACTCTATGTCGATTTCGAAAATAGGCAATCGGCAATTACCGAGGGACAATTTGTCGTCTGGTATGTTGGGGATGAACTTTTAGGATCTGGTGTTATTTCTTAAATTTATTAGATTTCGACAACGCTCGAACAGATAGCTTTTCATGCAAAATAGCCCTTTGACTTTAGTTCATACTGAGCGTAGCCGAAGTACTCAGGATGACTAGGTCAGACATAGAAAATGAATAACAAAGTAACAGAGCTCTTTAATATTCAGTACCCGATTATCCAAGCAGGAATGGTATGGGCCAGCGGTTGGCGATTGGCCTCAGCGGTTTCGAATGCCGGTGGATTAGGACTAATCGGAGCCGGTTCGATGTATCCGGAAGTACTCCGTGAGCACATTCAAAAATGCCAACAGGCCACTAACAAACCTTTTGGTGTGAATGTGCCAATGCTCTATCCTGATATTGATAAGATCATGGATATAATTGTTGAAATGGGCGTAAAAACGGTTTTTACTTCCGCAGGAAATCCTAAAACTTGGACATCCCTTTTAAAGGAAAAAGGAATTACAATGGTTCACGTTGTCAGTAGTGTCAAATTTGCGTTGAAGGCCCAAGAAGCGGGAGTGGATGCTATCGTGGCCGAAGGTTTTGAAGCAGGCGGCCATAATGGTCGAGATGAGACCACTACGATGGTTTTGATTCCCGCTGTAAAAGAGAAAATTAATACTCCTCTGATCGCCGCCGGGGGGATTGGAACTGGTCGTGCGATGTTGGCGGCAATGGTCTTGGGTGCAGACGGAGTTCAAGTAGGCAGCCGTTTTGTTGCCAGCCCTGAAGCTTCATCCCATGAACTATTCAAACAAAAAGTCGTAGAAGCCAAGGAAGGGGATACCCAGTTGACTTTAAAAGAATTGGCACCAGTTCGGTTGATAAAAAATAAGTTTTATCATGATGTTCAAGAAGCCTATTCCAACGGCGCCTCACTAGAGCAATTGAAAGAACTATTAGGTCGAGCTCGTGCCAAAAAGGGAATGTTCGAAGGCGACCTTGAAGAAGGCGAACTCGAAATCGGACAAGTTTCTGCCTTGATTCATGATATAAGGCCTGCAGCTCAAATAGTAGCCGACCTGATGCGAGAATTCAATGAGGCAAGGTCGGCCACCGAAAATTTATAAAATCGAAGTCTCAAGTTCGATATCGGCATGTTCCCAGGCTTTGTCAAATTCTGCCTTTATCGTTTTGGCCTCTTCTATTTTACCTTGTGCCTTTAGGGTTTTGTGAAGGCCCATCAACGACCATCCGTTTTGCCTCAAGATTTCTAAATCCGCTCTATAGACCTTCTCTGCTTCATCGTACTTCTTTGCCTTTAACAATATCGCACCTAAATTTTGACGGGTCGGAATGTGCCAAGCTGCTGGCTCCGTATAGGCCAATCCGTCTTCAAGCACAACTGATTTTTCAAGATGTTCTATGGCTTTTTCGGTCTCTCCTTTTAGTGCCGCCAATTCTCCCGCAACAACTTCATAAGCAATATTGGCCGAATGGATTGAGGCATTATTCGCCGTGGCTACCAAATCTTTCAACTCGGGGTCTTTTCGAATCTCAGCAATGGCATCCAATTCTTCTTGCGCTTCTTTCGCATTTCCTTTTCTAACAAAGGCAATTCCCCTAGCATAATGCCGTATCAATGTCAAGTGTTTTATTTCAGGAATCGGAGCGGGTATGGTCAAAATATCGTTCCACTTTCCGAATCTGGTATAGGCGAGAAGGGGAGTTGCGGCAAAGTCCTGCAAAAAAGGAAGTTCGACCAATTGCCCTATCGGGACTTTCTCGGCAGTTTTTTTGGCCGCATCGATAGCAACCTCGCTATCGCCCAATAAACTGGCCGCTGACCAAAGAAAATGAATATTGTGCGGATAATATCCCAAGGGATATAATCCTTGTGCATAGCATTGTGAAATATAATCCTCATCTGCAAGAATCGCTTTCTGATTGGCCTCGACGGCATCCTTGTATCGCCCGACACGAATGTAAATATGAGAGGGCATGTGTACGATATGGCCCGCGGCAGGCATTAATCCACCTAACTTATCGGCACTTGCGACTGCAAGATCTGGTTTAGGAAGCTCGACCATATGAATATAATAATGATGTGCGCCCGGGTGGTCGGGGTTTATTTCCATCGCTTTTTCCAATGCCGCTTTAGCTTTCGGAATATTCGGTGAAGGATTTCCATCAGCATCCCAATAATTCCAAGGTACCGTATTCATAACGGATGCTGCAAAGAGCACTTGTACATCAGCATCCTGCGGAAATTTTTGAAGCACCTTAGCCATGGCGTACATATAATCCATATTCAAGACTTCGATATCCGCAGTCAAATCTTCACTGTACCTAGATTCTAATGCCTCTATTAGTGCCTTTTCCTTTGGACTTGATTTAGAGGATAATTTAATCGCTCTGGCCAATGCCTTGTTGCAACTTTGTTTACGCTCGTC
>QIJL01000465.1 GCA_003232435.1 Flavobacteriales bacterium
TCGATTTGGTCGTTACTCGTTTAACAGACCTTGGATGGGAAGTCATCATTAACGATATACACAAAGGTCTTGTATATGGTAACGAGATATTCCAGAAAATTGCCATTGGGGATAAAATGCCGGGCTACGTCAAAAATATTAGGTCAGATAATAAAATCGATGTCTCAATACAAGCTTTGGGTCTTGAAAGTCTGGAACCGACGGCAGATAAAATTTTCAAAAGGATAAAAGACAACGATGGTTTCTTGCCTTTGCATGATAAGTCAAATCCTGAAGACATATCGAAAGAACTCAAAATGAGCAAAAAGTCTTTTAAAAAAGGTATCGGGGTTTTGTATAAAGCACGAAAAATAGAAATTAAACAAGACGGCGTCTATCTTATATGATCATATCATGCTGGTTACCCCCCCTTTGTCATTCCGAACGAAGTGAGGAATCCCTTGAGAGTGTTGACACTCCCTTTCATCTGTATTGAACTGCGAACAGGGGCCTTCTTGCCAATACTTCGGCTTCGCTCAGCACAAGTACCGGCATCGGCCATCAATCCTAAAACGAGACCCGAACAGGCATACGCAGGGATTCCTCGTGCCTCGGAATGACAAGAGAGGGGCTGAATAGTTACTCATGCAGTAAATCGGTTCATAATTCTGTGTGTATCAATCCGCTAATTCAATTTGACCACTAATTTAATAGGTTTTACCACTAAAATTTTTACTTTTACAACATTCAGGTAACCATTGTGAAGAACATTCGTGTTATTTGGCTAACTTTATAGAGAAACCCCGTAAAACCTAACGAAACATGCCCTTTATAGAAGAAAGCGATTTATTGGAATTGCATAAGGATATCGACAAGGCCCAGATTATCAACGAGCGGCTTTTAGATCAGATAAAAATAAAGAACAAGGAGCTAAGAACCGGCAAAATTCAGCGTAACGTGCTTGGTGGCATTACTGCTCTTTTTTTGGCAGGTGCCCTAGCCATGACGGGATTGACCGCCGGTCTAAGCATGAATCAGAGTTCCTTTGAAGGTCAAGAACAGTTTGTGTTGTCGGATATCGATAGTTTGGACGCGATCAAAACCAGAATCGACAACCTGAAGAAACAAAACGAAGAATTGAGCCTGGTAAAGGACTTTTATCTTGCAAAACAATTTTTAGAAAAAGAAACCATATATTCAGTGCAGGTGAAGTCATTTGTCGATAACAATGTTGCACTTGCCTCTGAGGCCTTGACCAATACTCTGTTTGTAAAGACAAACCCTTTTTATTCATATTCCCTTGGAAATTTTGGTACTTTGGAAGAAGCCCAAAAATTTAGGGGCGAATTGGTGAACATTGGTTTTCAAGATGCTTTTGTCGCGTCGTATAAAGACGGCAAGCGACTTCAAATAGAAGATCCCTACTAGTTTTGACAAAAATTAAGGCTTGGTTGTATGCTGCCAGGTTGCGAACCCTCCCCCTTTCCGTTTCAGGAATTATAGTTGGTACGGCGGTAGCAAAATATCATGGAAAAAGCGATTCATTAATATTTATACTTGCATTGTTGACGACAATAGGATTTCAAATAACCTCGAATTTTGCCAATGACTACGGCGACGGTGTCAAGGGTGCTGACAATGCCTCGCGCATTGGCCCGAAAAGAGCCCTACAAAGCGGACTACTATCGCAGGGCGAATTGAGGTATGGAATAATCGTATCTATTATTATAAGCCTAATTTTTGTGGGAGGCCTAGTTTACACTGCCTTCGGAAACCAAAAAGTCGAATATTTATTATTATTCTCGATTTTTGGATTATTGAGTATTTGGGCAGCTATAAAATATACCGTGGGCAATTCAGCCTACGGCTACAGAGGCCTAGGTGATTTATTTGTCTTTCTATTTTTTGGTCTTCTAGCCGTGTTGGGCTCAATGTTTCTTTATACAAAATTCATTACTCAAATGTCCCTTCTTCCGGCTGTGGCCATAGGGCTTCTTTGTACTGCTGTATTAAACCTTAATAACTTAAGAGATTTCGAGTCCGATAAGAAATCCAAAAAGAATACGTTAGTGGTATTGATGGGCTTTGAAAATGGCAAGAGGTATCATTGCTCATTGTTGCTGATTTCTTTTCTGTGTACCGTAATATTTATGGTTTTCAGTTTTAGCAATTGGCTTGTTTACCCGCCTTTACTGGCATTTGTATTCATTTTCGTACATTTGCTAAAGGTGTATAATACCAGAGAACCAGTATTGTTTGACCCTGAGCTTAAGAAATTGGCGTTAAGTACATTTTTCTTGGCTATACTGATTTTTATCAGCTGTTATTATAAATTTTAATTTTTATATGCTAACCCCCTAAACCACCCTTATCTTGGAACAACCGATTAGAATTCTTATCGTAGAAGACAATGTTATCATCGCGGATGATATGCAATCTATGCTTGAAGAAATTGGCTATGAAATCGTTGATAACGTGATAGTCTATGAACAGGCCGAAGAAGTATTGAAGACACAAGAAGTAGATTTGGTGTTAATTGACATTATTCTTGCTTCTGATAAAACAGGAATCGATCTTGGCAAACATATTCGCGAGAATTATGATATCCCCTTTATTTTCGTGACTTCGAATTCTGACCGGGCGACGGTAGAGAATGCGAAAACCGTTAGGCCTAACGGATATTTGGTCAAGCCCTTCGAACAGCAAGATCTTTATACTTCAATAGAGATTGCGCTTTCAAACTTTATTCATTCACCTAAAGGGGAGAATGGTGAAATTCCACAGGCCGCTGTTTCTGACGGGCCAATGTCGAACGCTGTTTTAAAGGATTCCATTTTTGTCAAAAAACAGCATTTGTATTATAGGATACAATTTGGCGACATACAATTCATTAAGGCCGACAATGTCTATTTAGAGGTGAATACCATAGATAAAAAGTTCTTGGTTCGTTCTCCGTTAAAGAACTATCTTGAAAAATTACCCAAGAATAAATTCTACAGAGCCCATAAATCATATATTGTAAACGTGGATCATATCGATGCTATTAACTCTAAAGATATTATGATCAACGAAACGTTGATTCCGATTTCCAAAGACTTTAAAGAGTTTATTATCTCCGCAATGAATTCTTAAGTTAAAAAACTTGAAATACAATTAATCAAGGTGCTTTTGGAGCACCTTTTTTCTACCCGATATCGAATATATTAAGCATTAAAAATAAGAAAATACCTACCTTTAGAGTTGTATTGATAGATAATCAGAATTCTTCTATTTCCATGAAATGCACGATTGATCGGTGAAATACATGTTTTTTTGGTCAGATTAATTTTCACAACAAGATATGGTGCTTACACAACAATATGGAACTTAAGATTTTTCTAAAGGTTATTTTTGCTCAAGTAGAACAAAGCCTCAAAATTTATTCTCGGGATAGGTTAGCAAAACCCGGGGAGCTGTGTATTTCATATCTAAGATTTGAGATTTTGCACCGTACTATTTGAACTTGTTTGGGCCATAGGTTTTACACCGGGCACTCGATTGATCTTGCCGTGAAAATGAAACAAGAACGATTATCATGGTAAAACAACGTTTTTAATTGAAAAATAGGGGTCGAATACGTTATTTGGCCGACAACAAAAATTTAGACAAACCGCAGGAAAATATTATGTTTGGTTTTGTCCCTTTCAGTAAACCATGAAAAAGTTGCTTGCCAAAATTCTTAACCTCTTCTTTATATGTGGTCTATCACTTATGACCTCATATGGTCAAGAACTTGAATTGCCAGAGGTCGACTCATTTGAGAGGTTCCTTAATCTTGAAGGTTCTACCGAGCGATTCACTTTTTTCTTTAACTCTGCTAATAGATATAGTGAGAATTCAGCATACGATTGGATCGATGTGGTAAACGAGTATACCTTTGAGGCGGAAAGCCAAAGAGATTCGACCGCAACACGTAACTACAAACTCATTCAATCACAGATTTACCATGACCTTGGTGATTTTGACAAAGGTTTGGCAATAGCCAAAGAAGTTTATAGCACAATCGACAGTCTTGAGATCGATCAAAAAACAGTTCTTCTAAACATAATGGACCGCACTTTTGGCCAACTGGAACTCTACGAAGACCAAATGGACGTAAGGGAAGAGAAGAACGAATCCGGCATAACAGACAATCTCTATTACTATGACATTTACTCGAACTTGGGGATGTACCGTAAGGCAATGGAGGACTATTATGACAAAATAAGACCCAATATAGAGGAGAAGGATTCTTATGGTCAAGCCGATTTTTATAATAATGTCGGTAATTTTCTTAGACTGGATGAATCAACTCCTACTGCCCTTAGCAACTACAAAAAGGCTTTTGGTTATATCGAGGTATTTATCAACGATATGATGTTGACCAAAACTGAAAAAGCCGAAACAAAAGGGTATTTGTTAAAGGGTATCATTGAAGGAAATATTGGTAAATGCCATGCTCAAATGAAAAACTATGAGATGGCGATTCCCAAATTGGAAAGTAGCCTTGAGATGATAAAAGAATACAATTCAGGGAAGTTTTCACAAGATTATATTGAAAATACACTGGTTATAGCAGAATGCTATATTCAACTTAAGGATTTTAAAAAGGCGACCGACTACCTCAGCGATGATCTGGACATAAAAAAAACCAAAGATATTTTAAAAAGGAATAGACTTTTTGCCGCTTTTTATGACAAAACCGGCGATTTCGAAAATGCTACCGAGTATTTGAAGAGGAACTTGCGACTTCACGATTCCCTAGCAGTTAGTGATTCGGAAATTCAAAAGCAAATGTTGGCCACCGTGATGGCACGCGATATCGACAGTAAAAAAGCAATGATTAAAAATCAGCGGGAGGAATTGGAACTAAGGAGAAACGAGTTGATTGCCAAGGATGAACGCAATGACATGGTATTTATTTCTTTAGTTTTCGCGCTACTGTTTTTAGCTGGTCTGGTCTATGCCTACCTGAGAAGTATAAAGACCCAACGTGTCATTGCCAAGCAGAAGGGCATTATTGAAAATGCACTGGTCGAAAAAGATTCGTTGCTCAAAGAAATCCATCATAGGGTTAAAAACAATTTGCAGATGGTATCAAGTCTATTGAGCCTTCAGACAAAGAATACCAGAAGTAAAGCCGCGATTGAAGCTCTAGAAGAAGGCAAGAGCAGGGTAAAGGCGATGGCTTTGATACACCAAAAATTATATCAGCATGATGATCTTTCGGTTATCGAAATGCAGGGTTATATTGAAAGTTTGATAAATAGTGTTCAGTCGGTCTATAAAAAGGGCGGTCATAGCATAAATATTACAATCGATGCCGAAGGTGTAGAATTGGATATCGATAGGGCGATTCCTTTTGGTTTGATACTGAACGAATTGGTGTCGAATTCTTTTAAATATGCTTTTCCAACTGACGATGAAAACGGAAAGATCTATATCCACCTAAGACGCACCAAGGGCCAAGAAGGATTTTTCGAATATACAGATAATGGAATCGGACTTCCGGAAGATACCGATCTGCGCGCGAATACCTCGATGGGCCTACGATTGATGAATCGATTGGCCAATCAATTACAAACGATTCTCAATGTAGACAAGGGTGTAGAAGGGGTTCGGTTTTGGTTCAATTTCAAATAGCTTATTTGACTTTACTGTTCAGCACCATCCGGTGCAACATCCTAGGAAAAAACCGCTTCACATATACTCCCATTATTTCCTTACGCCCGATATAGGCCTCGAATTTTTTCCTTTCGATTGCCTTGATCATTTTTTTTGCGAAAAGTTCAGCGGGAATGCCATTTTCAGTGCCCGGATCATTTTTATCCTGGGCACTTCCATCGCCGGTCAAGGCATTTTTGGCAACATCGGTGCTTACAAACCCGGGGCAGATCACGGTCACATCGATTCCATCTTTTTCATGTTCCATCCGTAGTACATCGAAAAAGCCGTGAAGCGCATGTTTGGCACCACAATACCCAGATCTATATGGTGAACCGAATTTTCCCATAAGACTGCTTACGGTAACAAAATGTCCTTTTTTATTTTTGATAAAATGGGGTAAAATGGCCTTGGTCAACGCAATGGTGCCCAAGTAATTGACGTCCATCAATTTTTTGTCAACCGAAATATCGGTATCTATAATCAATGATCTTTGGCTTAAGCCCGCATTGTTGATCAACATATCGATATGACCGAACTTTGAAAGGGCTTCATCGACTTTATGGTCGGCCTTGTTGATTTCGGCCAGATTAACTTCCAAAATGACAATATTGTCATGGTTCAGGCAATTGTTCTTTACACGTTGCAGCTCCGTCATTCGCCTAGCGGAAATGAGCAACTTACAGCCTTTTTTGTCAAGGGCGTAGGTCAAAGCCTCGCCGATTCCCGAAGAGGCTCCCGTTATCCAAATTGTCTTTCCATCTATCCTTGGCATTTGAGCATATTTTGTTGTTCATTTTGGGCAAAAGAAATGAATTTTGCCGTAATCTTCATTCTTTTCCCCTTGTCTTAAAGCCGCCTGCCGGACCTGCCTGCCATGCCTACGGCAGGTAAACCGGCAGGCAGGCGGGCAGGGGTAAAATTGGAGAAATCCATTCGAAATGTACAACAGATTTATAAGACTTAAAATATAGCTAAATTTGTTGTCTTCGGATGAAAGCCTCCTGTAAAAAACACATACTCGATTTTAAAAGACCTAGCGGAACCTCAAGAGGAATCCTGAGCAAAAAGGAAACATGGTTTTTTATTTTGAGGAATGAATATAGGTTGGGAATAGGGGAATGTGGACTTTTAAGAGGATTGAGCGTCGACGATGTTCCAGGTTATGGGAAAAAATTAAAGTGGACATGCGATAACATACATTTAGGAAAGGATGCCCTGTGGGAAGCTTTGCGAGATTTCCCCAGTATTCAATTCGGCGTAGAACAGGCATTTTTATCTTTAGAGGCTAGCGATATATTCGAGCTGTTTCCTTCCGGCTTTACCCAAGAAGAAAAAACCATCCCCATAAACGGACTGGTCTGGATGGGCAATTTCGAATTCATGAACGAGCAAGTTCAACAAAAACTTTCCGAAGGTTTTCGATGTATTAAATTGAAGGTAGGCGCAATCGATTTCAAACAGGAAATAGCTTTGCTTGAATCTCTAAGAGCCAACTATTCCGAAGAAATTCTGGAAATCAGGGTTGATGCAAATGGTGCCTTCTCGGCTGAAGAAGCAATGGACAAACTGCGAATTTTGGCAGAGTTTAAATTACATTCCATCGAACAGCCCATCCTACGGGGAAATATTAATGAAATGAAGCGGCTGTGTGCAGAATCACCCCTGCCCATTGCCTTAGATGAAGAGCTTGTCGGTGTTTTTGGTCCCTCAAAAAAAGAAGAATTGTTGCGAACTATTCGTCCCCAATACATTATCTTGAAACCCAGTTTGATAGGGGGGTATCGAGGATGCGAAGAATGGATTTTGCTGGCTGAAAAATATGATGTTGATTGGTGGGTCACCAGTGCCCTGGAAAGTAATATTGGGCTCAATGCCATTTCACAATGGACCTATACCCTCAATATCGAAATGCCTCAAGGCCTGGGAACCGGAAGTTTGTATACCAACAACATTCAAAGCCCGCTGACTGTCCAAAAAGGCCATATTTTTTACGACCAAGCCAAAAAGTGGAACACTGACCAAATTCAAGAATTATGTATATAGAACAAGCGTATAAAGGTTTACCCGAAATATGGCGATATGTTTTAGGGTTTTTCGTTGTATTTATCTTTTGGCAGGTTATCGGTGCAATTCCTTTAGTGGTCGCCCTAGTGCTAAAATCAGATTCTTTAAGCTCATTGGCAGGGGGAGATATGGGCGTAATGTCAGAACTTTTGGGGTTGAACCCCTTTTTGTTTTATATGCTGCTTACCTTTACAATTGGCCTTATCGGCCTATTTGCCTATGTCAAATTAGTTCACAAACAGTCGATTACTAGTTTGACGACATCACGAAAAAAGACTGATTGGAAACGGATATTTTTTGCTTTTACTATCTGGGCAGTCGTGTCCGTTCTTTTTGTTTTTCTTGATGTCTATATGTCCCCTGAACATTATGAATGGAATTTCAAGGCAGGGCCATTTTTGGTTTTGGCGATTATCGCCATCATCATGGTACCGATTCAGACAAGTATGGAAGAATATTATATGAGGGGTTACTTAATGCAAGGTTTGGGAATTATGGCAAAAAATCGCTGGGTTCCATTTGTGGTTACCTCCGTTTTGTTCGGGGCGATGCATCTCGTTAACCCTGAAGTACAGAAGCTAGGCTATGGCATTATGGTTTATTATGTCGGAACAGGATTTTTTCTTGGAATTATGACCTTGATGGATGAAGGCCTTGAATTGGCATTGGGTTTTCATGCCGCTAACAATTTATTGATCGCATTACTGGTAACTACGGATTGGACCGCTTTTCAAACACATTCACTTTATAAGGATGTTTCTGAACCCGCATTAGGTTGGGATGTATTCGTGCCGGTCTTGGTTATCTTTCCTATATTATTATTTATCTTTTCGAAAAAATACGGCTGGACCAA